>DASTVU010000096.1:0-7350 GCA_035758935.1 Pyrinomonadaceae bacterium
GGCACGACGGGCAACGAGCGTGTGTTGGTATTTGGATCGCAAACGGTAAGGATCTCGTTGATCTGGCTGGTGCCAATGAACGCGTCAACTTCCGGTATCTCGGCCTTCAACTCGTCTCGATAACGTTCCACGAGACAACCGGCAACGATCAATCGCTTCGCTTGTCCGTTTGTTTTTAGTTGAGCAGCTTCGAGGATCGTGTCGATCGATTCCTTCTTTGCTGAATCAATAAAGCCACAGGTGTTGACGACAATCGTATCCGCGTCGGCGGCATCCGCTGTGATCTGATAACCACTTTGCTTGAGTTGGCCCATCATCACCTCACTGTCGACGAGGTTTTTGGGACAACCAAGACTGATAAATCCAACTTTCTTATTTGTTTTCATCTGCAGCTTCTAAATTAAACAGGGCACGCTCAACTTCCTTCGTCTCTGAGGGCGAGAGTCTTTCTTTACCAAATCGTACGCGGTTGTAAGCTCGCGTGATCAAAAGCACTTCGTTCGATTTCACCGTGTCCGCAAACTCGAGTGGCGTTTGATGCTTATCTCGAGGTACACCGCGTTGCTCCATTGCCGCCATCAGACGCTCATAGAATTGAACACTTGAAAGAGCTCTGCCGTCTGAAGCAGACACAATCCCGCCGCGTGTCCAACGTAAAAATCCCTTGCCGAAGAACGCGAGAAATATCACGAACGCGAACGCAATCACGCCGATTGCAAGCGGCACTACATTTCCGCTCAGATAATCCTGGATGGTGACGAGCATCTTTGTAATCATGCGGCCATAATCAAACACCTGATTGTGTAGAGACGCCGCAAGCGAACGCTGCTCCTGCTTGTCGTAGCCCACGACATACTGAAACCAGAGCAGCTCGAGTGCTTCACCGTATTTTTGGAGTTGAGCTGCGAATCCCGTTCGCACCGGCTCGGCTCGACCGGCTGAAGGTGTCGGATCAAATGTGACCCACGAACGTGTTTCCGGGAAGTAAACTTCAACCCACGAATGCGCGTTGCTATTCCGCACAGTGTATGCGCCTGCGGCTTCGTTGTATTCACCGGCCGTAAAACCATTCACGAGGCGCGTCGCCACTCCTCGCGTTCGCAACATGACGGCCATCGCCGTCGCGAAATACTCGCAATGGCCCGCCTTCACGTTGAAGAGGAAATCAGAAAGTGGATCGACGCCACCCGCTTTCATTTCCATCGAATAGCCAAAGTCATTCTGAAGATATGTTTCGATCGCTTTCGCGGCGTCGTAACGGTTACTCGCGTTCGCGTTGAGGAGCACTGTCTGTGCGAGCGAACTGATCCGCGAATCCAGATTTTCCGGCAGTTGCAAGTAACGATAGTGAGACACCGGCAGTGGGCGCAGATCGTTACGCAACAAGTCCACGCGCGGCTCATTGGTATCGGACAGAGCCTTGTACATGAGTCGCTCGAAGTCGTGACGACGCGACTGCACCGACCCTTCTTCGTCAACGCGAACGAATGGGAGATCTCCCTGGACCGCAACTACGCGCGGCGCAGCAAACAACACGGGCGAATCCAACGGCTCGAGAAAGAATGTTTGCCTCGTGAGACGATTGATTGCTTCAGTCGTACCAAACTGGAAGAGTCCGCCGCGTTCGGCTATCGCGTCCAACTGGCGCGCCTGAACTGATTTCTTCCAAACCCTGCCTGTGAATTCATCGAGTGCGACACCACGCCAGCGGAACTCGCGTGGACTCTGCGTGTCTTCCACACGCACGCGCATCAGCACACCTTCGTTTTTCTTGAGTGTTCCGATCTGTCCGAGCGTTACGCTTTCGGAAAAGCCCGTCAGACTTGAAGTCATACCACCGCTTCGCGTGAGCGCTGCGGCACCCGATCGTGGCGCTACCAGGAACAACGGCAGAGCAGTCAGGAAGATCAAAAACAATAGCGCGACGGCGACAAATGGAAGTCGTGCGGCTTCAGTAGTTCGCCACGAGCGGCGTCCGGATTTTTTGAAGACGCGTGAATCAGGAGGAACAAGCAGACGCGTTTCCGTGTAAGCGAGTGAGCGTCGTGCTTTCTGGATTTCAAACGCGGTGACCGCAGACAGTCCGCACAATAGATAAAGTGTGAGAGTCCCGAGAAAGACCGGACTAAAACTCAACCCCGCCGCCAGCAGAACTTCGAAGAACGAGATCAGGTAAAGAAAAACCCAGTCGCGATCTTTTTTTACTTGCAGAAGTTTGACTGCGGAGAGGAACACGATCAGATGGGCCAGAGCCGTAACCCCGAGACGCTCGGTGGGCTCACCGCTATGCTTCTGATATTGCCAGTCGAGATAAAAGAGCGGGATCGAGAGCAGCACGATTCCCAAACCCCAACGTTCGGGTAACTGCCACTTCGTATTCTCAAGCAACCAGCTTCCGATCATCACAAGAGCGAAGACCAGAGCCAGACCAATGCTGAGCCCCCCCGCCAGGACGAGCGCCAGCATCGCCACCGCAATCATGGCGTAAGAAAATGCACGGAAGTAGGTTAAGAAATTCAAATCGTTCTAACGATCCGCGTTTATCCGCGTTATTTACTTCTTCACTCTAATCTCAAAAATACGCGGCCAGAGCTTGCCAGTGACGTAGAGCCTGTTGTTCGCCTGATCGTACGCAATGCCATTCAACACCGCTTCCGGATCCTGCAGTTCGCCTTCGGGCATCATTCCATTCAAATCGATCCACGCGGTCACGCGTCCACTCTGCGGGTCGATCGTCGCAATCCTGTTATCGTGCCAGACGTTTGCATAAATCTCGCCCTGCACAAACTCGAGCTCATTCAATTCGTTAACAGGCGTTTGACCGTCGTGAACGGTAATCGTTCTCACGACATGAAAATCCGATGGATCGAGAAACCTGAGGCGGGTCGTACCATCGCTCAGAATCAATGACTTCCCGTCCGTCGTAAGCCCCCAACCCTCGCCCGTATATTTAAACTCACCGACACGTTCGAAGCTCTGCGCGTCGTAGATAAACCCAAGCTGGTGCTGCCACGTGAGTTGATAAATCTTTCCATTCAACAACGTGATGCCTTCGGCGAAATACGGCACGGGCACATCGACCTTTTTCAAAATTTTTCCGGTTTCGAGGTCGACGCGTCGCAGACTCGAAAAGCCTTCCTGGCCGGTGCTTTCCAGCAGTTTTCCGTCACTTAGGATTAGTCCCTGCGTAAAAGCGTTGCTGTCATGCGGCCACATATTGACGATTTGATACCCGTACTTTGCAGCCGGCGCATTTGGCGGCGGCTCGGGCTTTTTCGGCGGCAAATCACTGTTTGCACCCGTCTGGCACTGGAAACATGACAGCGCCAGGGCGAGCACAACCGAGAGCCGCATTCTCAGTAAGAGTGACATAAAAGCATTGTGCGCGACGCATCAAAAAAAGACAAAAGGAGCCACAAAAGGCACATAAGGCACAAAAAGCACAAAAAAGATCCCGAGCACAAAAATGATTTGACTCCGCTCATGTGCCTCTTGTGCCTTTTGTGCTTTTTGTGGCCCTTTTTGTGGCTAAGGGGCTTCGATGGCTTCCATGACGGTCCGGCCGACCTGTCCGAGGCTTGCGGCCGAACACTTGTCTGGCATATCGCCCGTGGTGTGAAACCATTTGTAGCTGAAATCGATTAGCAGAACGACAGGTATCCCCTTGTCCAGAAAAGCCGTGTGATCGTCGTAAACAAGCCCACCACGTTCATCGAGAATGCCGTTGGACTTTACCCTTGCCGCGGCGCTCCACAACCTCTCCACCACCGCTGAAGCCCGCGCAAGCGAGTCTCGCTCTTTTCGAATTGCGAAGTCCGCATCGCCAACCATATCGAGGACGACGCCCCACTCAGGACGATAATCAGGAAAGTCTCGAACCCACGCTTTCGATCCGAGAAAGTAATCATCGAGCTCAGGTCCGCGTCCGAAGTCCTCGCCGTCAAAGAAGATCAAATCGACGCCGACGGAGGGCGGTTGGTCTTTCCACAACGCCGCCATTTCGAGCAGCACCGCAACACCCGACGCGCCGTCGTTAGCGCCAACAATCGGCTCGTTACGACGGCTCTGGTCCGGATCTTTATCGGCGTTTGACTGCGTGTCGTAATGAGTAGCAATCAACACGCGACGTGTTTGCTTTGGATTGATGCGCGCGACGATGTTTCGAAAACTCTCCGGCTGCGTGGCGCCTTTCGGCGTGTGTTGGAAAGAGTGGACCGTCACTTCAGCGCCTGCCTCGCGCAAAGTCTGCTGAATCCACTCTTCCGCCTTTGCCTTCCCTTCACTGCCGTGATTGCGTGGTCCAAACGCGCAGAGCTCGCGCAAACGCTGAAAAGCGCGTTCCTGATCGAATCGCGGTGGCTTGAGTGGAGGTGGCGCCGGCTTCACACACGCCATGAACGCCAATGCAATGATGAGACTAAAAGACCATCGTATCGACTGGGGCATAATCGTCAGTCAGCAAAGGTACATCATCGGTTGGTAGTCGCGCTTCGAAAAACTGACTCGCATCTTCGAGGAATGTTGGCGTCAGCGCGATTCTCGACTGTTCGAGTTGTGTCGCCATCGCCACCACGGAATCTCTAGTCCAACGCCCACCACCGTTGACTGCAATCAAGATGATGCTGCGCGGCCGGTCCTGGTCCAAAACCGTGTTCTGCCGCCGTTCCGTTTCGTGGAGATGTGGAAAGAGGTAAACGTTTGGGAAGACTGTCGCCAGCGTCTTGTATTCAGAACGCATGATGCGACTCCGTCTGCCACGCATTGTCCCGTTGATATTTGCCAACACAATTCCATCGGGCGACAACGCCTGTTTGATCTCGTTGAAGAATTCTCTGGTGGTTAAGTGAAATGGAATCTGGCCGCCGATCGTGAAAGCGTCGAGTATCACCAAATCGTATCTTGTCTGCGAGCGACGAATGAAGCTGCGTCCGTCTTCGACGTGGATGCGCAGTCGATCACTGGGCTCTAAGTAAAAATACTTCAATCCCAAATCAACTACGCGCTGGTCTATCTCGACCAGATCGACCGTTACATTTGGATCATCTGTTACAAACTTTCGCGCGCCGATGCCACCACCACCGCCGATAATCAAAATATTCTTCAGTCTCGAATTGAAGATTCGCGCCAGGTGGAATGCGTTCGTATAACTTACTCGCGTGTCGTATGGCGGGTTTAGATCGATTGCGCCTTCGATGTAGTTGTTGAATTGCAGGAAGCGAGTGTTTCGCTGTTTGTCGTCGACAACCTTGATGTAGTGATAGGCGGAGTCGCCTTCGTAAATCACGCCCTGCGCCGGAACGGCTCTGATGTAACTCAATACGGTCAACATCGAAGCAAACAGAACAACTGCTGCTGCGACGCGTGCTTTCTTCCGCGACCACGGGACAACGATTAGCGGCAGAACCAGCAGACAAACGCCCAGAATCTGCAAGAGCGCTCGCACACCCAACGCGGGTACCAGCCAAAACGCCGTCAGCAGTGTTCCAACGATGCTGCCAAACGTCGAGAGCGCATACAAACTGCCCGACACATTGCCGATCCGTTCGACAGTTTGCGCCGCCAGTCGCACTGCGTAAGGTGAGACCATTCCCAGCAATACACTTGGACCACCGAATAAGGTCAGCGTCGCGAGCAATGGACCGAGACGTTCGCCGGGATTGAAACGCAGCAACAGGCGGCAAATCGGGTTCGCATAAAACGGGATCACCATCAACCAGCCACCGGCAATCAGCAGCAGCGCATTGAGTGGATAAAAACTAGGACGGCGATCCGCGAGCATTCCGCCGCTGTAATAGCCTATTGAGAGCGCCGCCAGAAACACGCCGATGATTGCGCCCCAAACGTAGATCGACGAGCCGAAATGGATCGCGAGAATGCGGCTGCCCGTCATCTCGAGCCCCATTAAAACGGCGCCCGAGACGAACACAACCACCTTCAATCGCCAATCGTGTTGCAATTATTCTCTGTGCCTTTTGTGCTTTTTGTGCCTTTTGTGGCTTCAGTCAGAAATGATCAGCGGCTCGCCTCGGCGACGCTTTTCTAGATATGCGTTTAGCCGTTCTCGATCTTCGTCCGATATCTGATGGATGTTTGCCCCCAGCAGCCAACGCTTCTTTCCCTCTTCACCAACGCGCTCCGACGTGACGATCTTCACGACTGCTTCGATTGGTCCCTCGGACAAGTCTACACGGACGAACAGTAGCCTTCCTTTGCGAGACAAATCCGCTTCGGAAAAACGTGTGCCGACAAGGGAAAGTCCCACACCAAACTTGCTGATCGTCTCACAGTGTCCTCGCGATGGTTGCGAGTAAGAAACTTTGCCGCCCTCGGCCTGTGCATTAATCAATGAAATCGCCGTGGGCAGGTGAGCGTAAAAGCGTGCGCCACGCCGGCGATTCCGTACCTGTTTGGGTTTTTCCGACGGCTCGCGCTGGTGCTTCGCCAGCGGATCGAAACCCTTGAACACGAGGCCACAGTTATTGCACAACAATTTATGCAACCCGAATATTCGGATAAAGAAGACCGCATCGTCGTAGTCGCGTTGAATTCGTTCACTCTTGCACCTTGGACACTGCATAGACCTATTCTAGCAGCACAGTGACGCGGCTCATCTAAAAATGAATCCCGCGCGAAACGGATCTTCGGGATCGAAGTAAAACTCGTTGCGGCCGATGATTGAGGCGGTGCCGCTGACTTCGGGGATGACTGCGTCGTAAGGTCCGAATTGGGTGGTATCCACAACCCTCACCGACATCGTGCTGCCGAGAATACTCTCTATTGTGATCTTCTCATTCAGGCCGAGTTCACCTTTAGCGAAGTGCAACGCAGCACGCGCACTCACACCGCTGCCAGTTGCCGATCGATCGAGTTCGCCGTCCGCAAAAATACAAACGTTGCGACTGTGGTGAGATGGATCTCGCGGTGGGCCGGTGAAGATCGTTCCGTAAAGAAAGCTCAGATCTGGTTCGAATGGGTGTGTAATCGGGAACAGATCCACTATTGCGTGTTTGATCCGGCGTCCGTGTTCGATGATGCGATTGAAATTTTGCGGTTCGAGCGTTAAACCAACCGATTCAGCTTCAACGAACGCGTAAAATGCGCCGCCATAAGCAATGTCGAAACTCACCAAGCCGATTTCAGGCACTTCAACCTGCTGTTCGCGAAGATGAAGAAACGATGGAACATTCTGAAATGACGTTTCCGTCACTTCGCCATCTACAACAGTCGCGCGCGCAAGAATCATGCCCGCAGGCACGTTGAAAACCATTTCATTCTTGGTCACGAGTCCCGTTTCAACCACGAGTTTTGTGAGAGCGATGATCGCGTGCCCGCACATCGTGCTGTATCCCT
>DASTVU010000097.1:0-11558 GCA_035758935.1 Pyrinomonadaceae bacterium
CGGTTGAGGCGTACGCTGAGAGCAGCATCGCCGAGTTGAAGATGTGCGGCAGCGACTTCGCTGTTCTTGAAGCACTGCTGCACAAGGGGCCGCTTCCAATCAACGAGATCGGAAAGAAAGTGTTACTGACGAGTGGTTCCATCACCGTCGCCGTCGATCGCCTGGAGTCGAAGGGATTGGTCGAGCGACGCGCATCCGGAACTGACCGGCGGGCGCGGATTGTTCACCTGACGAAAGACGGCAAAGATCTGATCACACGCATTTACGCCGCTCACGCGACTGATATGGAGAAACTCGCCGCCGCCTCTCTCAGCCGCGCCGAACGCGACACGCTCATTCGCCTGTTGAAGAAAATTGGTTATGAGGCGGCAGCTCGCCTCAAAGAAGGAGATTCTATTAATGGTTAGCGAAGTGTTGACGAAGACTCGCGCAGTCGCGGGTGTGGTGAACAGTATTGAAACGCTGGAAGGCGCCGGCTTTCTGGTCCGGCGTCCGTTTCCAAAACCACAGTTTTCAGAATTTGATCCGTTCTTGTTGCTCGATGAAATGGGACCAATGGAGCTTGGACCAAACCAGGCGAAAGGCGCACCCGATCATCCGCACCGCGGATTTGAGACGGTGACTTACATGTTGTCAGGCGAGATGCAGCATAAGGATTCTCGAGGACACGCTGGACGCCTGACGCCGGGCGATGTGCAGTGGATGACCGCCGGCGCGGGTGTGGTTCATTCCGAAATGCCGAGCGCCGAGTTTGCGCGCAACGGAGGACGAATGCACGGCTTCCAGCTTTGGGTCAATCTGCCAAAACGTGACAAGATGATGAATCCACGTTACCAGGAGATCCCAAGCTCGCAGATTCCGAAGGTCACTTCGGAAGACGATCTCGTGACCGTGAAGGTGGTTGCGGGAGAGGCAATGGGCCAGAAAGCAGTTATTGAGACACGCACGCCGATCATGTATTTGCACTACAGCATCAAGCCTGGCGGCGTCGTGAGGCAAACAGTTCCGAGTAACTTCAACACCTTCGCGTATGTTGTCGATGGCCGCGGGTTGTTCGGCTCAGAACGTGAGCGAGGAGAAGATGGTCAGATGGTGTTGTTCGCCCAGGATGGTGACGAAGTCCGAATCGAGAATCCTGCTGATGCGCGTGACACTCTCGAGATCCTGCTGATCGGCGGTGTTCCACTCAACGAGCCCGTGGCGCGCTATGGACCATTCGTGATGAACACCAGGGAAGAAATCATTCAGGCGATCGAAGATTATCAGAATGGGAAGATGGGTGAGATCACCCAGAGGTCGGAGGAGAATTAGATGAGAATAGCAGCGTTAATCGCGCGTATTTTGCTCGGACTGATCTTCGTAGTGTTCGGGTTGAACGGGTTCTTGCAGTTCATTCCGATGGGGCCGCCGCCCACAGGTTTGGCAGGAGATTTCATCCGGGCATTAGCAGTGTCGCATTACTTCTGGGTTGTAGCGGCGCTACAGATTGCTGGCGGGGCGCTCTTGCTTGTGAATCGCTACGTGGCGCTTGGCCTGGTGTTACTTGGACCAGTGATCGTGAACATCTTTCTCTATCACTTGTTTCTGAATCCCGTCGGGATGGCGATGGCGGTCCTGGTGATCGCGCTATGGCTTATCGTGTTCTATGCGCACCGTAACGCGTTCTCGGGGATCTTTTCGCAGCGGGGATAAGTTTTACAGGAAACATCTTGTTCATCCTGTGAAATCAGTCGCGGAGACAGTAACCGGCGTCCCATTGAATGCCGCCGTCCCGCACAGAGCATCGATTGCCTGATTGTCTGTCAGGTCATTGATGCTCTGACCCGGATGTTGTTGGGCCACGGCCAGTTTATTTCCGGGCCGGTCGTGGCCCCAACCGTGTGGAATACTCACAACTCCGGGCATCATCTCATCCGACACCTCAATCGGGATCACGATCGATCCCACTCTCGACTCCACCCGTACATTTTGACCCGAGATCAAATTCCGATGCGCCGCATCCGCCGAGTTCATGAGAATTGTGCAACGTGGTTTTGTCTCGTCATCTCTCAACAACCTTCGCGCGTTGTGCATCCACGAGTTGTTACTGCGCAGATGCCGGCGTCCGATTAGTAACAGATTTCCGTTCAAATCTGGCGGTGCGCTGTCGAGGAATTTTGTCTTCACCCGCTCCACGTCTTTGACAAAAATCTCCGGTGCCAGCTCGATGCATTTGTCGGCGGTACGCAGACGTTTTGGTAAACACGGAGTCAATGGGCCAAGATCGATTCCGTGTACGGCATTCCGCAGCTTTCGCAACGTAAGACCCTTTGAAAAAGGATTCAACCGGGCGCCGTATGGTCCAAAACGCAAACCCAGATCGAGGATTCTTTCAGGACCAAAGAACTTTCTCGTGAACCTTTGCTGCACGCCGCGCAGAATGTTGCCCACTTGCTTGTGTTCCATTCGGGTTTGCAGCTCGGCGAGGATCTGCCAATCGGCTCGCGTGTCGGGTGCGGGATCAAACAACGGCTCGGAGAACTTGGTCGTGTTACGAACTGCCAGCAGATTGAATGCAATATCGTAGTGGCCACGTTCTAACGGTGCAGTGGGCGGCAGGATGATGTGAGCGTGTCGCGTTGTCTCGTTGATGTAGAAGTCGATTGACACCATAAACTCGAGACTTGCGAGTGCCTCGTCCAGTTCACGGCCGTTGGGTGTTGAGAGCACTGGATTGCCTGCGAGTGTTACGAATGCCTTCACCTGTCCCTGCCCGGGCGTCAAAATCTCTTCAGCAAGTGCGGCCACCGGTAACTCTCCGGCAAACTCCGGCAGTTTTCGCACGCGGCTGTGCCAGCGCCCAAAACTGCCGCGCGGAGCTAGCGACTCCGGCGCCGACAACGGATCAAAGGCCGGCAAGTTGAACATCGCACCGCCCGACCGATCCAGATTTCCCGTCACGATATTCAGGACGTTAATCAACCACTGACAAGTAGCACCGAACTCCTGAGTGCTGACGCCGATTCTGCCGTAGCAGACTGCTGACTCAGCGCCGGCAAACTCTCTCGCGAGCAGGCGTATCTGGTCCGATTCGATTCCCGTAATGAGTGCTACTCTCTCCGGCGGAAACTCTTTCACGAGATTGCGGATCGTTTCGATATCTTTTGTGAAAGATTCCAATGGACCGGGCCGCACAAGGCCTTCGTCGAAAACAACGTGCAGCAATGCGAGCAACAAAAGAACATCTGTGCCGGGACGAATGAACAGATGTTGGTCAACGAGACGGGCGGTTTCGTTTTGACGAGGATCGATCAGTATTACTTTGCCGCCGCGACGACGCAACTCCTCCATCCTGCGACCCATTCCGGGAGCAGTCATCATGCTGCCGTTTGAGACCGCCGGATTCGCACCGAGAACCAGGAAAAGTTTTGTGCGATCGATATCCGGGATTGGAAGCAGGAGTTGATGACCAAACATCAGGAACGCCGCAACGTGATGCGCGAGTTGATCGACTGATGTTGCAGAGAATCTGTTTCTTGTGTGCAGGCTGCGGAGAAAACCCGGTGCAAAGAGAAGGGCGCCGTAGTTGTGAACGGTGGGATTGCCGAGATAGGTGCCGATCGAGTTTCGGCCATACTTCGCGTAAATACCTTTGAGGTTCTTTGCTACTTCGTCAAAAGCTTCGTCCCAACTGATGCTTTGCCAGCCGCCGGGAATGCGACGGACGGGATGTTTCAGCCGGTCATTGTCGTAATGAATGTCTTGTAAAGCGACGGCTTTCGGGCAGATGTATCCGCGGCTGAACGGATCGTCTTTGTCGCCGCGAATGGTAAGCCGGTCTCCTTCAACCTTGATCTCGATCCCACAGATCGCTTCGCAAAGATTGCAAGCGCGATAGTGTGGGGAACCGTTCTTCATGGTGGTACATAATTAAGCCACAAAAAGGCACAAGAAGTACAAAAGATCAGGTAATTTTTTTGTACTTCTCGTGCCTTTTGTGACTGAAAACTACTTTAGTGCTGCGTCGATAGTGGTTTTTAGATCCTCGTAGCTTTTTGCAGACACGCGACGGCCGTTGACGAAGATTGTGGGCGTGCCGTTGATCCCAAGTTTCATTCCTTCTTCAAGATCGCGCTGCACTGACTCCGAGAATTTTCCGGAATCGAGAGCGGCGTCAAAGCGAGTTCGATCGAGTGCGAGCTCCGTTGCGTAACCTTTCAACTTGTCGACGGTAAGCGCTGACTGATTGCGGAGCAGGATGTGGATGTACTCCCAGTATTTTCCCTGTTCGCGTGCGGCTTCAGCAGCTTCCGCCGCCTTCAACGCCTCGGAGTGCTGGCTGAGTGGAAAGTCGCGCGTGACAAGTCTCACTTTGCCGCCAGACTCAGTCACGAGTCGCTCCAATGTCGGATGCATCGCCGCACAACTCGGACACTGGTAATCAGTGAACGCAACGATCGTTACCGGAGCGTTCGCATTACCGAGCGAAGGCTGATCGTGTGTCGAGATCGAAAAGACTGGCGACTCAGGCGCGACCAAAAATACCTGAATCGAAGCAGTCGCGCGTAGTTTCTCGACAAATGCACGCTCTGCCTGGCGCAACTCCATCTGTTCGAGATATTGCCTGATGGCGTCTTTTGTTTGCGCAAAGTCGCCGCTGACACGCTCTTTATTCTGTTCGTAGAAGAGTTGTGTTTGCTGATCTGTGACTGGCTTTGGTTTAACTTCCGCCTCAAGCAGAGCGTTCGTCGTGATCTTTCGTTTTGCTGCTTCCTGAGTCAGGAGGGTGTCGTTGATACTGAGCTCAAGCTCATCCTTGCGTAATTTATAGACCTGCTCCTGCACGTCGAAGATCAGCGGGAGCAGAGAACTCTCCACGTCGCCTGAAGTGATCTTCTCGTCTTTAATAGTGGCGAATACACGAGCGCGATCTGCGTTGTTAGCGGGCGGCGTTATTTCAGTCACATTCACTTTAACTTCATTCGCGGCGCGCAAAGAGTCAGCAAACTTCTTCGCTTCCTGTTGCTGCTGTTGCTCGAACAGGTAGGCGATGATGTCGTCAACGACGTCCTTAAATTCTTTGTTGATGCGCGTCTTGTTCTGATCGTAAAAGACCTGTGCTTCAGTTTGGGTGGGGCGTTTCACTTTTGCCATTACTTCCTGCTCGAGCAGTTTGACAGTGCTGATCCCACGTTTTTTCGCTTCGATCGCGAGTAGTTTCGAATTGATTAGAAGGTCGAGCTCGCGTTTGCGTGCTTCCACTACCTGCGTCTGAAGTGGTCCAACGGAGCTACCGGTAGCCTTCTTAATGTCCGCGCTCGTGATCTTTACGCCATTCACGATCGCAAGTGTTTCAGGTAGAACTTGCGATTCGCAGGCGCAATCGACTGGTTTTTGTGGAGTAGTTTGTATCGGCGGCGTTTGCGAGTTTGCCGCCGAAGGGAAAACGAAACTTAAAAGTATAAATACGTAGATGGGACTCAGCATTTCAATCTCCTTGCATTGTGGTATTATTCCCCGGTGCGCGATTAGGTTGTCGTTAGCTCGCTGTCGTTCAGCATCTGCAAGTGGTGTGCTACAGCAGCTTTCCTAAGTTTCTTCTCCGCTAGCTTCATCGTTCGCGGGAAAAATTCCACACCAAGCGCGAAACATCTCTCTTCTTCGCAAGAACGCAGGGAGACACAATTCCTCTGGCAAGGGCAACTTTTTCTCATTATGAAACACAGTGCACGCCATTTGCAGAGACTCTTGCAGACTTCAAGCAGGTTTTTTGGAAGTTGTAGTTAACAACCACTTCTGAACCCAAACAAGCGAGTTGATCCCTTCTCAGGGAGGCTGTGGGGAGTCAGCCTTTTTACCGGGAATCGTCTATGAGTGTCCTTTCGCGAGTGTTCACGAATGTCCCACGCTCGTTCGTAGTGTCTGAAACGAGACGCTTCAATCTCGGTCTGGTCATCCTCTTTACAGCGCTAACGATCATATTGACAGCCACCGTGATCATAACGTGGGAGCGCGTAATGCGTCCGGTTTATTACAGTTGGGTAGCGCGTAATTATCCGGGCGCCGAAAACGCCGAAAACCGCTACAAGCTCGAGCAGAGAGGTGAGCATTTCTTCATCTCGATGACTGTCGATGTGATCGTCGTCAGCATTCTGCTGGGCATAGTTAATCGCAAACAACGACGATTAATGGCTGCCAATGAACAACTTGCACACAGTGAGAAGATTGCGACGCTCGGAAGAGTGGCGGCGCAGGTGGCCCATGAAGTAAGGAATCCACTTGCCGGTTTGTTGCTTTATTCCGAACACCTCAAAGGCAAACTCGATGGAAAAGTTTCCGCCGGCGATGCGCAACTGATCGACAAGATCATCGAGACCATCAACCATCTCACTGCTACCACTGAACAGATTCTTAATTACGCACGGCCGGTCACACTCGCGTTGAAAACAGTGGACTTAAACGACGTCGCGCGAGACGTAATACAGCTTCTTAGCACCGAGATTTCTAAACATAAGATCGAGATCGTCTTGGAGTTTGACAGTTCGCCTGTTGCTGGAATGCTGGACGAAGCCTCGATTCGTGCGGCTACGCTTAACCTCGTGCTGAATGCTGTTCAGGCTATGTCCACTGGTGGACGTTTGACGATCTCAACCGGACGCGACGGCAAAAAGATGTGGATGGTGATTAAAGATACCGGTGCGGGAATGAGCCCGGAACGGATCAAACAGATCTTTGAACCATTCAACACAACGAAGAGTCGCGGCCTCGGCCTCGGCATGCCTTACGCGCAAAAGATCATTCAGCAACATGGCGGTCGAATCGAAGTTGAAAGCCGGCAGGGAAAAGGAACTCAGGTCAGAATTGTGTTACCTGCTGACTGATTTCTCTGTGCAACCTCCGTGTACTCTGTGCCTCTGTGGTTAAACTAATCACGGCCACAACTCACCACAGAGACACAGAGAACACGGAGGTTGCACGGAGAAGAAGAGAGGAGTTAATCGTGATCGCACGCACCCCGAAAAAGATCCTGGTAGTTGATGACGAACCAAGCGTCACCGGATCATTGTCATTAATTCTCAGCGAAGCTGGCTTGGAAGTGTTGACAGCTCAGAGTTTTGCGGAATCGGCCACCATCCTCAAACAAATTCCTGTGGATCTTATCATCACCGATCTTCGTTTGGCAGACGCGTCGGGAATCGATTTGATCACACACGTGAAAAGGACCACTCCCGATGTTGAAGTGATTCTCATGACCGGATACGGGTCTCTCGACATAACTATCGAGGCCATCAAAGCCGGTGCATATTATTATCTCGAAAAGCCTTACACGCCCGATCGTCTGTTCGCTCTCGTCGATCGTGCGTTACAACTCCAGGCGTTGAAAAATGAGAACGAAGAACTAAAGCGAACGCTCGCTGGCGACGGCGAAACGTTTGGCATGATTGGTCGCGATACCAAAATGTGCCAGATCTTTGAGACGATCAGAACTGCCGCGCCTTCCGATGCTTCGGTGTTGATTGAAGGTGAAAGTGGGACTGGCAAAGAACTGATTGCCGCAGCCTTTCACACGCAAAGTCAGCGTGCTGGCGGTCCGTTTATTCGAATCAATTGTGCTGCCATTCCTCATGAGCTCATTGAATCCGAGTTGTTTGGATACAAACGAGGCGCGTTTACCGGCGCTGATCGCGACAAGCGAGGACTGATCGAAGCGGCAAACCAGGGAACGTTGCTTCTCGACGAAATCGCCGAGATGCCGACGCACCTGCAAACGAAGCTGCTGCGAGTTTTACAGGAACGAAGATTGCGCCGGCTCGGTGATGAGCGTGAGATCGAGGTCAACTTTCGTCTCGTCTCAGCGACTAACCGCAACACGCTAGCACTTTTGGACGAAGGAGTGTTGCGCAAGGATCTCTATTTCCGTATCAGCACGATCAAGATTAGGGTACCGCCTTTGCGTGAACGTCTTGACGATGTGCCATTGATCGCGAACCGTTTCCTGAAGCGTTTCAACGAACAATACGGAAAGCGAATCCGCGACATAGCGCCGGATACTGTCATGCGTCTGGTTCGTTACGATTGGCCCGGCAACATTCGACAGCTCGAAAGTGTTATTGAGCGTGCAGTGCTGTTTTGCCCAGGAAGCGAGTTGCTGCCAAGCTGTTTGCCGGAGGAATTTCAAACGCGCCTGACCAGCTCGAGCTTTGTGATTCCGCCATTACTACCGATGGAAGAGATTGAGCGCGAAGCGATTATGCAGACTCTTGAACGCACTGCGGGTAATATAAAGAAGAGCGCTCAGATTCTGCGTTTTCCTCGACCTACGTTTTATCGAAAGCTCAAGAAACTCGGTATTAAAGTTGAACGACCTGCTTCGTCGATGGCAGCGAAGCCCTAATAAAGACGGAGATTGTGCCTAATCCCCCAATGGAGAATAAACTACGCGTCCTGATCGTAGATGACGAGCCTTCAGTTGGCGACGCGCTCAGGCTTGTGCTTGAGTCGAACGGCTACGAGGTGGTCCTTGTAACCAATGGTCTCGACGGAATTGATCAGGTGCGAACACGGCACTTTGGTTTCGGTGTCGTCGATCTTTTCCTCACGGACATCTCCGGCTTCCAGGTAATTACCGACATCCGCAAGCATCAACCTGAAATACCGATCGTTCTCATCACCGCACATGGTAGCGAACAAGTTTTCGCGGAAGCGAAAAAACTTGGCGCGATCGGTGCGCTCGCCAAGCCATTTCCACCCGCTGAAATCCTCAAACTAATCAACTCCCACGTGCATGGTCCAACCACTGATTCAGCCTGAGCCACACCAACGTGTCGATGTCTCACGCTGAGACATAGCCACAAAAAGGCACAAGAAGCACAAAAAGGAACTAAGTGCTCTTGCATGATTCCTTTCTGTGCCTTTTGTGCCTCTTGTGGCTAGAAGTCTTTCCTCTTTGTGTCGCGTGGGCACGGGCGTTGCAGAGGCGGCAGCACCCCCGAACTCATCTGGAGGAAACTGATGAAGATTAAAAACCCTATCTACCCTTGGAGGAAGTCCTCCCTTCTAATCTTCCTCCTCGCTTTTGCGTTGCTGGCAATCACAGCTAACGCGCAAACCCAAACTGCGGTCGGAGACCCAGTAGCCGGAGGAGATGCACTTGCGCTCCCATCACCCACGCCGACGTGCGCTCGCACGATCAAAGCCAACGTGGTTGCATTGGACCAGGTAATCATGTTCAACCGTTTGGGGACAGTTAACCCGAACGGAATGATCTACGCGCTTAAACAAGACGTCGTCGCGATCGATCCTGCCAAAGGACTCGTCGCCGGCAACGTTCGTTTACGTGCAGACAAACGACCGCGACCCATCGTCTTACGTATGAATAGCGGCGACTGTCTGCGCATCACTTTTACCAACCTTCTTTCTCCATCACCGCTGAGTGATCAACCTGCAACTCGTTCGGCAGGCATTCACGTGATCGGTATGGAGCTCGTCGGCAGTATCGCTTCTGACGGATCGAACGTCGGTGTTAACCCGCCAAGTCTGGTTGGTCCCGGTGGTTCGACTGTCTACACCTTCTCCGCAACGCGAGAAGGAAACAATTTGATGTACAGCACCGCGGCTACCACTAGCGGTGAAGGCGATGGCGGAACACTGGCTGAGGGTTTATTCGGCAGTGTGAACGTCGAACGACAAGGCGCCGAGTGGTATCGCTCACAGGTAACCGAAGCGGATTTGACTCTCGCGAAAACGGGAACAACTCCGGGCGGTCAACCAATCATTAACTACGACGCTGTGTACCCGGTGGGACACCCGCGTGCGGGCCAGCCGATTTTGAAGATGCTCAATGTCGATACGATTGTGAATACCGACTTGAACGCCATCATCACCGGCCCGAACAAAGGACGTTTTCCAACCGGTACTTACCGCGCTAACGCAACTAACCCGGATCGCGACAAACCGTTTCGCGAGTTCACTGTGATTTATCACGATGAAGTTCGAGACGTGCAGGCATTTCCGCAGTTTGAAGATCCGGTTCTCAGTCACACGCTGCACGGTGTGCAGGACAAATTTGCGATCAATTACGGCACGGCCGGAGTTGGCGCAGAGATTTTGGCCAATCGTCTCGGCGTTGGCCCTATGTTCAATTGCACTGAGTGCAAGTTTGAAGAGTTCTTCCTGTCGTCATGGGCCATCGGCGATCCAGCGCAAATCGTGGACGTTCCGGCCAACACGACAGATGCGGCGGGTAATCTGATCAAAGGTCGTAAAGCGACCAGGGTCTTGTATCCCGATGATCCTTCAAACGTACACCACAGCTATATCGGCGATCCCGTAAAGATGCGTGTCGTCCACGCGGGCCCGAAAGAGCATCACATCCATCACTTGCACGCGCACCAGTGGCTGCAAACTCCAGACGACGACAACTCGACTTATCTCGACAGTCAGGCGCTTGGACCAGGTTTCGCATTCACTACTGAAATCTCGCATGGCGGCACTGGCAATCGAAACCAGACCGTCGGCGATTCAATTTTCCACTGTCACTTCTATCCGCACTTTGCACAGGGTATGTGGGAATTGTGGCGTTCGCACGATGTATTTGAAGCAGTCGAGGCGGGATCTTCAATCGTAAGATCGAGCTGCGCGTTCAGAACGGAAATGCCGGCGCGACAGTTACAAACATGAAACAGTTGGTCGACGACAGCCGTGTCTTCGCGATCGTCAGCGGCTTAACGGCCGGCGCGGAAAATGGTGTTGCAACGTTGAGTCGCGAGCGCGAAGTGCCGTTTATCGGACCATCAACGTTGCTTCCCGACAGAGCGTCACCGCTGAATCGTTACATTTTCTATTTGCTGCCTGGTCTAGAGGAACAGGCTCGAAGCCTTGTTAATTTCGCGGCGAAGAAGAGTGACTTGCAAAAAGCTCAGGTTGCAATCATTTCGCCTGACTCGGAGTTTAGCAAAGGAATTGCGTCGAGCGTTGAAGACCAGGAGAAGAAACTTGGTTGGGGTTCGAAAACGAGCGTCTATTACCCATACGACAATTTCAAGGCGAAAGAATGTGTCGCTGAGCTGAAAGCAAAAGGTGTTGACAGCGTTTTCATGCTCGGCTCTGCTGTTGAGGCGGCGGCGTTTTTCAAAGAAGCCGGAGCCGCGGGTTGGACGCCGACCGTTTATCTTCTCGGAACTTTGACAGGACGAAGCGCGCCCGAACTGGTGCCTGTCGGAATGAAGGATCGTGTGTTCTTCGCGTTTCCGACTGTCCCGGCAGATGTGACTGCCGCGGGGGCAGCGGAGTACAGCGGTTTGCTGAGACGAAACAAGCTGAGCTCTACGCACGCCGCTGCACAGGCGTCAGCGATCGCTGCTGCAAAAATATTGATCTACGCACTCGAGCGCTGTGGAAAAGATCTCACTCGCGAACAGTTGATAACGACACTCGAGGGTCTTTACGAGTTTGATACCGGGTTGATGCCAAAGATCACCTTTGGTCCTAATCGACGCATCGGTGCGTTGGGTGCGTATGTAGTAACGATCGATCCCGAGAGGAAGTTATTTCCGGCAAGTGTCGAGTGGGTGCCGTCG
>DASTVU010000098.1:0-14764 GCA_035758935.1 Pyrinomonadaceae bacterium
CTCACGAGTTTGGGGCTCGGCGTCGCGCAAGTAGATCAACGGCAACGTAACCTTCCCTCCGAGCAGATCCGCACCCGCGGCCTTGCCTAACGCTTCCTCGTTCGAAGTGAAATCAAGCACGTCGTCAATCAGTTGAAATGCTGTACCCAGACTGAGCCCATAGTCACGCAGTGCCGCTTGTTGATTCTCATCACCACCACCGAGGATCGCGCCGATTTCACAACTCGCGCTGAAGAGGTACGCAGTCTTGCGTTTGAGAACATCGAAATACTGAGCTTCGGTAACATTTGCGTCGCTCAACAACGTCAACTGCAAAAGCTCACCCTCGGTCATCTTTCGTGTGACTCTGGTAAGAATGTCGAGTATCGGCAAAGACCTCTCAGCAAGACTGGTCTCGAATGCCGACATGTACAGCCAGTCGCCCATCAGCACCGCCGTCTCGTTTCCGTAAAGCGCATTCACGGTGGGACGTTTACGGCGCGTGTCTGCCTTGTCGATGATGTCGTCATGGACCAGAGTCGCGGTGTGCAGAAACTCCATGACTGTCGCCATACGAATCGAGTTGTAACGAGCACCATCGCCGCCAACCGCATAGTTCGACAGGATTGTCAGCGCCGGTCGCACACGCTTGCCGCCTGACGCACGCAGGTATTCGCCAAGGTAGTCGATCACCTGCACGTTAGAGCGCGCCTGGCGCTCGAACTCCAGCTCAACCTGCGCGAGATCGTTTGCGATGAGACTGAAGATCCGGCGGGCGGAGATTTGTGCTTCCTGGTCGAGCGTGATGATGTTGCCTGAGCTAGTCATGCTAGTGTCATGACAAGTTTAATTTGAACGATAGTTCGTAAACTGCATGTGAATGCCGAAGTCTTTTTCCTTCAGCTTCGCGATAACGTCCTGAAGTGTGTCGCGGTCGCGACCTGACACGCGAACGATGTCACCCTGAATTGAAGCCTGGACCTTTACTTTACTATCCTTGATGAACTTGACGACCTCTTTGGCCTTCTCCTGTGGAATGCCTTCCTGAATCTGTGCGCGTTGTCGCACTGTGCCGCCCGCGGCTGGCTCGATCTTACCGTAGTTGAATGCTTTCAGCGGGACGCCACGCCGGACAAGTTTCTGCTGCAGGATGTCGTTCATGTTGCGCAGCTTCGTTTCGTCTTCGGCGCTCAGCACGAGCTCGTTCTTCTCATGTACGACGTTCGCGGAGCTCCCTTTGAAGTCGAACCGTTGCCGAACTTCCTTGAGGGTTTGATTAAGAGCGTTTGTGACTTCGGCTGTGTCGACCTGGGAGACAATATCAAAGGAGTTCTGCTGAGCCATTGACTGGAGAATACCATCAAAGGGCCAGCATGTGAAAGTTGCCACAAGAGGCGCAAAAGGCACAAATTACTTTGTGAATTAGTGGAGAAAAAGGCGCTGGAAGTTCTCGCTCGTGATGCGGGCTACTTCTTCGATGTCGAGGCCGTGAAGACCCGCGAGACAGCGAGCGACTTCGACGACATAAGCGGGTTCGTTTCGTTTACCGCGATACGGAATCGGGCTGAGGTAGGGACAATCGGTTTCGATCAGCAGTCGATCGAGTGGGACTTCCTTTGCCACAGCGCGCAGTTCGTCAGCCTTCTTGAAGGTGACGATCCCGGAGAATGAGATCATGAAGCCGAGTTCAATCGCGCTTCGTGCGAGATCCATGCTGCCGCTGAAGCAATGAAACACGCCGCGACGTTTGACTTCCGCGCTCTTCAGAATCTCGATCGTCTCAGATTCCGCTTCACGAGTGTGGATGACGACCGGTAAATCGCACTCGTGCGCTGCAAGGAGTTGTCGTTTGAATACTGCGACCTGGACGTCGCGTGGTGAGTTGTCGTAGTGAAAGTCGAGACCAATCTCACCCCACGCGATCACGCGCTCAGATTCTATCAGCGTTTTAATTTTTTCTTCCGCGCTCTCGTCGTAGAGGCGAGCATCGTGCGGATGTGTGCCGATGGCGGTGTAGAGATTCTCATGCTTCCAGCCTAATTCAACCGCACGCTCCAACACGCCGCTATGCGGATCACCAGTCCCCACATTCAAAATCGTAGTGACACCCGCCGCCTGTGCACGCTCAATCACCTCATCGCGATCAGCATCAAACTCTTCACCATCAATATGCGCATGAGAATCAATAAAGCCCATTTGTGTTTTTTGTGCTTTATGTGCCTTTTTGTGGCCTACTTTAAGCGGGCGCCGTTGGGGACGTCTTCAGTGAATGTGGCGATCACGGGGCGACCTTCTTCACCGTAAGATGCGGCGACGACCATTCCCTGCGATTCGTAACCGCGCAGCTTGCGTGGTTTGAGATTCGCGACGATCACGACCTTCCGCCCTACAAGTTTCTCAGGTTCGTAGTATTGCGCGATCCCTGCGAGTATTTGACGTGGCTGTTCTTCACCCAGATCAACTTTCATAAGCAGTAGCTTGTCAGCCTTCGGAATGCGTTCCGCAGACAACACCTGGCCTACGCGCAGATCCACTTTTGCAAAGTCGTCAATCTCGATGAAGCTGGTCACACCAACGGCATCAGCTTCGGTTGCATGCGTCATCGGTGGCTCTGGAACAGGCCCCGCGTTAATTTCAGACATGATCTTCCCTTTATCGAGACGCGGGAACACCGGCTGGACCTCGCCAATCTTCGCGCCTTCCTTGAGTTCGCCCCATTTCAATTCCGTCGGATCGATCTGCGCCGGCGAGCCTTCAAGTCCCAACTGACTCCAGATCGCTCGACTCGCGTCAGGCATCACCGGATACAACATTACACTCAGCCAGCGAAGCGATTCCGCGCCTAGGTACAGCACAGCGCCGAGTTTCTCTTTCTGATTCTCATCTTTCGCGAGGTCCCACGGTTTCGCGTCGGAGATGATCTTGTCGACGCGTGCGACGACGGACCATGCCGCTTCGAGCGCCCTGCTAAATGCAAGGTTCTCGAAGTGCAAAAGAAACTGATCGCGCGCCTGCTCGATGAAAGTTTCATCTTCAGGAATGCTTCCGGAAGGAATAATCGAATCACAGTAGCGCGAAATCATCGTGAGCGTGCGACTGGAAAGATTTCCCAAGCCACTCGCGAGATCACTATTCGCGCGATCGATCAACCCTTCATAACCGAAACGCCCATCCTGTCCGAACACCATCTCCCGCAGACAAAAGTAACGAATCGCATCGATCGAAAAGTGTTTCTGCAATACGTCGAGCTCGATCACATTTCCGAGCGTCTTCGACATCTTGCGACCGTTCGGATCGAGCCACATTCCGTGCGCCACGATGGCACGCGGCAGTTCAATTCCCGCAGCGAGCAGGAACGACGGCCAGTAAACGGCGTGAAAGCGCAGAATGTCTTTGCCTACAAGATGCAGCGCCGGCCAAAACTTCTCAAACCCGACAACTTTCTGCCGTTCCTCGTTTCCGAACCCAATAGCCGTGATGTAGTTGATAAGCGCGTCGAACCAAACGTACATCGTGTGTTCCGGATCGTCCGGAACGGGCACGCCCCAACTAACCGACGACTTCAAGCGGCTCACCGAAAGATCCTGAAGCCCGCCGCGAACAAAACTCATTACTTCGTTTCGTCTCGGCTCAGGTCTGACGAAGTCAGGCCGCGTCTCATACACTGACAACAGTGCTTCGTCGTAATCCGAAAGTCGAAAGAAGTAGCTTTCCTCCGACACGCGATCGAGCGGCGTGTCGTGAATCAGACAGGTCGGTGGATCGCCTTCGTTCTTTGGCTTCTGATACTCGTCTTCGGTTTTGTACTCGGCGCAAGGCGCACAGAACCAGCCTTCGTAATGGCCTTTGTAGATTGCGTCGTTGCCTTTCGGAGTTTTAGCTTTCGCAATTCTCCGCCATAGCTCACTCACGCCCTCGTAGTGAAACCGCTCCGAGGTGCGCATGAAGATGTCGTAGCCACCGTGTTCGGTGTCCAAACCAAACTCGTTCGTCATCTTCTTGAAATAGCTGACGACGTAATCCGCTTGCTCTTTCGGCGTGCGTCCGGCTTTCTGTGCTGCACGTTCAATGTTGATGCCGTGTTCATCCGTGCCGGTCAGGAAATAGGTCTCGACGGAGCGCTGTCGTTTCGAGCGCGCTATCGTATCTGCCACGATCATCGTGTAGAGATGCCCAAGGTGCGGAAGACTATTAGCGTAATAGATAGGTGTAGTGACGTAGAAAGTGTTCATCTCCAAGTTTGTGTTTTTCGTGCCTTTGTGGCCAGTAAATCTTTAATCCTTTCCTTTTATGAGCGCCATGGCTTCAGCGCGTGTGCGCGGGTCGGTACGGAAGCCACCCAGCACCGCGGAAGTCACAGTTTTTGCATCGGCCTTTCTCACTCCGCGAAGCGTCATGCATGTGTGTTCAGCTTCGATCACGACCATCACGCCGAGAGGCTTGAGACCTTCGAACAACGTGTTGGCGATGTCGGTCGTGAGTCTCTCCTGGAGTTGGAGACGCCGCGAGAAAGTCTCCGCCAGTCGTGCCAGCTTTGATATTCCGAGAATGCGGCCGCCCTTCGGAATGTAGGCGATGTGACAACGACCAACAAACGGCGCGAGGTGATGTTCACACAACGAGGCAATGCTGATGTCTTTCACAATCACCATCTCGTCGTGCTTATCACCCGGCAAAGGGATCACATGCTGCGTGGGATCTTCACGCATGCCGGAAGTCAGCTCGGCATACATCTCAGCCACACGTTGCGGAGTCTCTTGCAAACCCGGGCGTTCCAGATCCTCTCCGATTCCTTCGAGAATCAAGCGCACGCCCTGCTTGATCTGTTCTAAATCTACTTTGTTCGTCATCGTTTTTAGCCGTGGCGTTTTTGGGCGAGTGCCAGGCGAGCAGCCTCTTCCACTAACTTCAAAGGCACATTCGCCTTTGCAGCAGCTTCCCGGCACTGCTCAAACTCCGGCATCTCATTTACAACGCGTCCATCCAGATGCGCTACTTTAACATCTATCGGTCCATACTGCGTTTCCACCGTCATGACACTTCGCTCGAGAGCGCGTCGGGAAACTTCGTAACTGCGCACGCCGAGCGTGGTCGTTTCCGTAAACAACAACTTCATTACCGCTTCTTTTTTTTCACGGTCGCAGAGCACTGACAGCAGCACTCCTGGACGATTCTTCTTCATCTGCACAGGCGTAAAGAAACAGTCGAGCGCGCCCAGTTCGAGCACTCGATCCATCACGTGTCCGATGATCTGCGGCGACGCATCGTCAAGATTTGTTTCAAGCATCCACAAACGTTCGTCACTTGCACCTTGTGCCTCAGTTTCACCGATCAAGACACGCAACACATTCGGGAAGTCCTGGTATTCGCGCGAGCCGGCGCCATAGCCGGTCACTTCCGTCGTCATTTGCGGAATTGGTCCATACTCGCTACATACTGTGGTAATGATTGCAGCGCCTGTCGGTGTGAGCAGTTCACCTTTGATGTCCGTGGCGTAAAACGGCACACCTTGGAGCAACTCCGTGACGGCCGGCGGTGGAATTGGAAACTGACCGTGGGCCATCTTTACCATTCCGCTGCCCACGTGCAGTGGCGAACAGAGAAAACGATCGATCTTCAGAGCGTCGAAGCAGATTGCGGCCCCAACGACATCGACGATGGCATCGAGTGCTCCAACCTCGTGAAAGTGAACGTGATCCACGGGCTCGTTGTGAACACGCGCTTCAGCTTCTGCAAGTCGCGTGAAGATCTGAATGGCACGTTGCTTCACCGCGTCGGAGAGGCCCGAGCCTTCGATAATCTGTTTGATGTCCTTGAGGTGGCGATGCTTGTGCTCGTGTGCTGTCTCCACACGCGCATACGTCGCGCTCAAACCGGATCGGTTCACAGTTTCGAAGTTGATCTGGAAGCCGGTGACCGGAAGCGTAGATAGCTGCGTGCGGAGAAAGTCTGGATCTACTCCAGCGGCCACCATCGCGCCGAGAATCATGTCGCCGCTCGCACCTGCAAAAGAATCAAAGTAAAGAGTCTTCATGATCGCAACAACGGCAAGACCTCGCCGGCCTTTCCCATCAGCACTTCATCGCAAAGTCTTGATAACGGTGTCGGCTCGGGATTTACCTCGCAAAGAAAGGCACCGGCGGATTTTGCGATTTCAGGTAGACCAGCCGCCGGATACACGAGACCAGACGTCCCAATCACGATACACAGTTCACATCTTGCGGCGCGCTCAGCCGCAAGTTCAAATGCCCCGCGCGGCAAGAGCTCGCCAAACAGAACTACGTCCGGCCTCAAAGAGTCTCCACATTCCTGACACGCTTCAGGACGTTTAGCGCCCGACGACATATCGTGGACCGAACGGCAAGTAATGCAGCGCGCACGCCAAATGTTGCCGTGTAGTTCGATTACATCACGTGAACCGGCCTTCTGGTGCAGACCGTCGATATTCTGCGTGACCACCGTGAACTCCGGAAACCGCTCCTGCCATTGCGCAATCTGGTAATGGGCTTCGTTGGGCCTGAGACCGTCTATGAAGTCGCGGCGGTAATCAAACCATTCCCACACTTCCGGGAGATTACGTTCAAGCATCTCAGCCGAAGAGATGACGTCGAACGGAATTCCCTTCCAGACAGCAGTATTCCCGCCACCGCGAAACGTCGGCACACCCGACTCTGCTGACACACCAGCGCCTGTAAGCACAAGGACACGCTGCGCTTCAGCAAAGCGCCGCCGCAATTCTGAATGAATCTGCATAGTCCCTGCGATGGTAGCAGATAGGTCCGATACGTTCTATAGGACCTCAATTCAGTAGTTGAATTGAACAACTTAGTAATGAGTTTGAATAACGCCGAAGGCGTTGGCTAACCGCAGCTCAGGGTTGGAGCGCGCAGCGGCAACCCTGGGCGACTGCCGAAAAATAGCGTTGAACCCTGAAAGGGTTCGCCAATTGCCGAACCCTTTTCAGGGTTGTTCTCCTTCTTTAATAGGGTTCCCAGGGTTGTTGCTGCGCTCCAACCCTGGGCTGAAATTAGCCAACGCCTTCGGCGTATTACTCCGAAAATGAATCTCGTATTTAGATTTTGCTATACTCTGCCCTTTTGTCCTATGACCCTAACTGAACTGCAACAAAAGCTGCGAGAGCGAATCCGCGTTGCTGCGCGTGAAACGTTCGGCGTTGAGCTGCAACAGGTCAACGCTGAAACACCGCCACGCGCGGAGCTCGGCGATCTGGCCTTTCCCGTCTCGTTCGAACTCGCAAAACTAATCAAACAAGCCACTGGTGAAAAGCAGAACCCGCGCGCGATTGCGGAAAAGCTCAAGACTCAGCTCGAAGATATTGAAGAGGTGTCGCGCGTCGAGATCGCAGGCGCCGGTTACATCAATGTCTTCTACGATCGCGCAAAACTGCTCGGCATCTTTGCTGGCCCAACTCAACAGGACAAAGAGGATCTTGATCGACCGAAGAAAATGGTCGAGCACACGAGCATCAACCCGAACAAAGCAGCTCACATCGGTCACGTGCGCAATGCCGTCCTGGGCGACACGTTTGTACGAATTCTGAAAGCTGCGGGGGATCGCATCGAGGTCCAAAACTACATCGACAACACAGGCGTGCAGGTCGCCGACGTAGTTGTTGGGTTTTTGCATTTAGAGAAAATGGATCTCGATCAGATCAAAGCTCTCGACGCCTCTCTCGCGTACCCATTTGACTACTACTGCTGGGATCTTTACACGAAGGTCGGTCTCTTCTACCGCGACGGCACTGCCGGCGGTGAAATGAATCCCGAAAAGGTGAAGCTACGCAACGAAGTGCTTCACGCGCTCGAAGAAGGTGGCAGTAACCCGATTGCGCAACTCGCCGATTACGTGGCCACACGCAACGTTGAGTGCATTCTCGACACGATGGAGCGCCTCGGCATTCGTTACGATCTGCTCGCACGCGAGTCAGACATTCTGCACCTGCATTTCTGGGAGCGCGCCTTCAAGTTGATGCAAGATGCCGGTGTGATCCGTAAAGAGACTGAAGGCCGTCACGCAGGCTGCTGGGTTATGCCGTTTGAGTCGCATACAGGTACTGACGAACACGAGTCAGACAAGATCATCGTGCGCTCGAATGGCACCGTCACTTACACCGGCAAGGACATCGCCTATCAACTGTGGAAGCTTGGCAAGCTCGGGCTCGATTTCCATTACAGAGTTTTTCGAAACTACAGAGACGGCCACACGCTCTGGGCTACTCAAACGGAGCCCGTGGCATCACGAACTGAACGGCCACACTTCGGCGGCGGCGTTACTGTTTACAACGTCATCGACTCGCGACAGTCCTATCCACAGGAGATCGTCGCGCGCGGAGTCGCGGCTGTAGTTCCGGAGATCGGCGAGGACGCTAGCGTACACTTCAGTTACGAGATGGTTGCCCTATCGCCCGCGGCCTGCGAGGAACTCGGCATCGAGTTAAGCGAGGAAGATCGCGCACGACCGTATATCGAAATGAGCGGGCGCAAAGGTCTCGGTGTTAAAGCCGACGACCTGATCAATCAACTCGAAGCTGGCGCGCTCACGGAAGTGGAGAAAAGAAATCCAGATCTGTCCGACAACGACAAGAAAGCGACGGCCCATGAAGTTGCAGTCGCTGCGTTGCGCTATTTCCTGCTCAAATTCACACGCAACACGGTGATTGCCTTTGATTTCAAAGAAGCGCTCTCGTTCGAAGGTGAAACTGGCCCGTACTGCCAGTATGCAGCAGTGCGGACCAACTCGATCTTTCGTAAGCTGCCGGAGGAAACTGTTGCGGCGTCGGATACGTTAATAAAACAAATAGCCGGCGACAGCGCCTTGCAGGCACGAGTTTCCGAGGTGCTGTCCGGCGAAGGCGGAACGGAAATCTGGTCGCTGGTGATGCTGTCGCAACAGCTCGACGAGGTCATTGTGCAGTGTCGAAATTCCGCAGAGCCTGCTAATCTTGCGAAGTACACTTTCTCCCTTGCCCGGGCTTTTAGCCGTTTCTATCACGATCATCGAATTCTCACGGAGCAGGACGACGTTCGAAGAGGTGTGCTGATTGCTGTGACGAAGATCATTAGAACTCAGTTGACGACTGCATTAGGGATTTTGGGAATCAACGTACCCGAACAGATGTAAAAGGATTTCAAAAACATCATGTTAATCGTAATGAAACACGACGCGACTGACAGCCAGATCGATGCTGTCATGCGCGTGATTGAGCAGTTAGGCTTCAAAGGCCATCCGATGCCGGGCGCGACACGCACCGCCATCGGCATCACCGGAAACCAGGGCGCCGTAGATCCGTCGCACTTCGAGAATCTTGCCGGCGTCGCTGAAGCAATTCGCGTTAGCAAGCCTTATAAACTGATCACTCTCGACTTGCGACCTGAAAAAACAGTCGTGCGCGTTGGCGACGCGACGATTGGCGGTGATGAACTGGCGATCATCGCTGGTCCATGCGCTATCGAGAGTCGCGCTCAGGCATTTGCGATTGCCGAAGCCGTCCGGCGTAGTGGTGCACGCTTCTTCCGCGGCGGCGCTTATAAGCCGCGAACTTCGCCATACGCATTTCAGGGACTCGGCGAAGAGGGACTAAAGATACTTGCCGACATTCGTGAAGCGTACGGGTTAAAGATCGTTACTGAAGCACTCGACGAAGCCGGCGTAGATCTGGTCGAACGCTACGGCGACATGATCCAGATCGGTGCGCGCAATATGCAAAACTTCTCTTTGCTGCGACGCGCAGGTAAGGCCAAGTTACCGGTGCTGCTAAAGCGTGGACTCTCAGCCACACTCGACGAGTGGTTGCTCGCGGCAGAGTATGTGATGGCTGAAGGTAACTATCAGATCGTTCTTTGCGAACGCGGCATCCGCACGTTTGCTCAACACACAAGAAACACGATGGACCTGGCTGCGATCCCGGCCGTGCGACGTATTTCACACTTGCCGGTGATTGTCGATCCGTCGCATGGAACCGGAAAGAACTTTATGGTTACGCCGCTCGCACGCGCTGGCGTCGCTGTTGGCGCCGATGGACTGATCGTCGAGGTACACGATCAACCCGAGCATGCGCTTTCAGATGGCGCGCAGGCGCTGACGTTGGATCAGTACGAGCAGTTGGTGAGTGAAGTCAGATCAATTTACGAAGTGATAGCGCCGGCGGCAGTGGGATAATCCGTGTTAATCCGTGGCTAGTATTTGCGACAAATCGCGGGCGAAGGTAGATCTTGGTATAACCCGGTCGAACCCGGCGGCCAGTGCAGATCTTTGTAGTTCCGTTTGGACGTGAGAGAAGAAGCCGAGTAGAGGTATTGAGTGAAGTTCATAATCGGCCTTTAGCTCCGTGGCTAATGCTGCGGGATCGATTTTTTGGTTGTGTAGATCAACGATAATCAATTGTGGCTTTGCTTCGCGCGCTTTTTGAATTAATGCATCCTGGTTCCGCGGAAAACTGATTTCAGTCCCCACAGCCTCCGCTACCGCGCGGATCTTCGACTTAAAAAACATATCGTCCACAATTGCTATAATCACGCCACTCATGATTATCGCATCATACAACATCCGCTACGCACGTGGCCCGTACCTCATCTCTGGCGGCCTGCGACGCAAGATCGGATTGATGAGTTTGAACGGCCGTCCCGAACACGTCGCCAATTTAATCTCCGGCGCAGCGCGCGCATTCACCGAAAACAAGTTACTGCCGCGTGTCGACGTGCTTGCGTTGCAGGAAGCGGATAAAGGCACGTTGCGAACCGGTGGCCATCATGTGGCGAAGGAACTGGCGGAACAACTCGGTATGCAATGGGAGCATGCGCCCGCAGGAATTCCGCGTGGTGTTGTGCCGGTGAAGAGGCAATGGTGGCTCGATTTTGAAGAGCCGATTGGTTTGCATGATGAAGGCGACACTGGCGTGGCGCTTCTGAGTCGTTTGCCGTTGAGCGATGTGACGCGCATCGATCTACCGTGGCACGAATGCCCGTGGCGGCCGCGGCTCGCAATGGCAGCAACCATCTCCGTTGGACCGCACCAGATTAGACTCTTCAACGCGCATGTCGATCCGCACGCGGCAATCGACGGCCAACTGGCCCAGCTTGAAGTGATTGCCGCCCAGGCTGAGGCGGCGACTGTGCCGACGATCGTTCTCGGTGACTTCAACACTCTCTCGAAACAGAAATGCATCGACACGCGTTCGTTTCTCGAATCTCGCGGATACATAACACCGATCCCGACGGGCACTGCTACGTGGCGTGGCGGTGGTTTACGAATGCACGCCGATTGGATCTTCACCCGCGGAGTCAAGATTGAGCGTTGGGGCGTTGCGAGGCCATTGAACGTCTCCGACCATTGGCCCATCTGGGCTGAAATAGAACCTTGAACTTTGTACTTTGATCTTTGTACTTAGAAAGGGTCTTACCAGGCACAAAGGACTAAGCACAAAGCTCATCATATGATCCAAATCACCAGCCGCGACAATTCCCTTCTCCGCGAAGCCCGCGCCGTTCGCGATGGAAAGATCGATGATCTGATCTTTGTCGAAGGACTGCGTCTGTGTGAAGAAGCGTATCGCTCGAAACTGGAAATCGAAGCGGTGATCGCATCAGACGAGCTACTGCGTAAAGACCGCGCGGCAATAACGATCGCCGAACTATCGCACGTCTCAAAACGCAGTGCTACGGTCACCGAAAAGCTGCTCGCATCGATCTCTTACACGAAAACTCCACAAGGCATCGTTGTTCTCGCGCGCAGACCTTTGTCTTCGGAAAAACGTTTGGCTGAAAGTCTCAACCCGAATTCGCTTCTCGTAGTACTTCATCAAATCAACAATCCGGTCAATGTTGGGGCAATTCTGCGCACGTCCGAAGCGGCCGGCGCGTCGGGAGTTATTACGACGGAGAACACGAGCGATCCGTTCTCCCCCAAGTCTCTGCGTGGTGCGATGGGATCCGCGTTTCGATTGCCGATCTGGCGTGGACCCTCTTATAAGACCGCTATTGACTGGTGTCGCACTCGTGGAATCGTGACCGTGTGTGCTGATGTTGGAGGAGCGGTCGCATATACCGCTTTAGACTGGACTGGCGCGAGAGCATTGTTTCTTGGACCAGAATCGACCGGCTTCACACTCGAGGAATTGATGGAAGCCGACCACGCAGTCACAATTCCGATGCAAGGCAGCGCCGAAAGCCTGAATGTCTCTGTCGCCGCCGGTATCTTCCTGTTCGAAGCAGCCCGTCAAAGACACCTATAAAACGGTTCTTACGTTTTCACAGCCTTCACGCAGACAGCCGTTACTGGAATAGCCGGTTCCTCAAAGGATCTCCTGATCCATGTGACGATCGTGTAGATTCCGGGAGTGCTCTTGTACAACTTCACGGGAACTGAAAAATTTGGTCCGTTAACCTCAACGTCTCCAAAAGTTCCGTCAGGATAAATAAACGGTTGCGGAAGTTTGGGTCGGAGCTTGCGCGCTTCCTTCGGCATTGAGTATGGCCCCGGTGATTTCAGCATTTCGGGACTCGGCGGTGTAGGCATGGGTTCGTAGTGTACTTCGAGATTGTTGAAGCGGTACGGGGCAACCCGAATCTTTCCTGCAAATGAAACGGTAGCACCAGGTTTTGCCTCACGGACTACCGGCTTGAGTTCCACATACCTCGAAATGAAAAGTTCCACGATTCGCAGCCGGAGCTCATGCACGACAATTCCAATGCCTACGTGCGTGTGCTCCGGGTTTAGAATCGTTTTCCGGTGTCCATCGTAGGGAGGCTTTTCCTGGTAGAGCCTTAAATGCAGGTAGGCTGTGTCTTGCTTTAAATCCTTTTCCTTCATGGACCACGTGTTATCTGCGGCTGAGACGTTCTCCGCAGTTGCCTCGGTTCCGCCGGCAAAGGAGTAGCGGTGATAAGGCTTAAGTCCATCGCTTCCAAAGTGACCCGTAAACTTGCCTTTTACCAGATCCCAGGCGTGCTTCGTTGCTACTTCGGTTGCGAGCTCGTCCAGAGCGACTGGAGGAACCTTCTCAACTTCCCGTTCCTCGTTAATCATACCGAGGATATTGGCGCGAATCTCTTTAATTATCTTTTCGAGATCGTCTGGTGAGAATGTGCGGTCGAGTAACGAAACGCCGAGAGCGGTAGTTGCGGATTGCAGAAAATCGCGTCGCGAGAAACTCAAAATCTATATCGCGTTGTTGATTGCGCCTTTATAAGCGGCCGCCAGTCCTTCCGGATTATCGATCGAGATACCGAGATCGCGCAGGAGTCCGTTTTCAAGACCGTAGATCCAGCCATGTACGACGAGTTCCTGGCCACGTTGCCAGGCACTCTGGACGATCGTCGTGCGGCCCACATTCAGAACCTGTTCGATGACATTCAACTCACACAGACGATCGAGACGCTCATTCTCATCGCTTACTTTTGCGAGTAGCTCTTCGTGTTCGTGCAGCACGTCCTGTACGTGTCGCAGCCAGTTGTCGATCAGCCCGAGTTGCAGATTGTCCATCGCAGCCTTAATACCACCACAACTATGATGGCCGCACACGATGATGTGCTCTACCTTCAGCACATCAACTGCGTACTGCATCACCGATAGACAATTGAAGTCGGTATGGTCCACTACGTTCGCGACGTTCCTGTGTACAAACATTTCACCGGGCACCATGCCGACGAGTTGAGTCGCAGGCACGCGGCTATCGGAACATCCGATCCACAGGAAGCGAGGTGTTTGTTGCTTGGCTAAGGTGGGAAAAAACTCAGGGTCATTTGCTTTGATGTTTTCAGCCCAGGCTCGGTTCTGATCGAGAAGACTTTGTAGATCCTTCATAGGTTTTGCGATTACTCAGTTCGTCTTTTCCACTTGGGTTTGGGATAGACCTTCAGCTTGCGCCAGAGCAGGGTCAAGCTGCCGTTCTCTTCCACGCGAACGACGCGAAATGCGACTAGTATATCGGCTCGCTTGTTGCTCGTTGATCGCAGCACGTACGTCGTGTTTTCCGCAACTGGCAGAGATGATCCATACCTGAATCTGTCCAACGCGAAGCCGGCACGATTCCGTCTGCTCAAACTCACCGCTTCGAAGTAATCAGCAGGCGGCGTGATATTGGTTAGGCCAGTCACGCCGTCCGTGTCAGGTGTAACTGTTTCCAGAGGCACGTCGCCGAGGGCAACCAATACGCCGAGCGCTTCGCCGTTAAAGCCGGTGATAAAGCGGCCGTTGATGAGTAATAGCTCGGCCCAACCTAATCGCGGATCAACATAGCCGTTGAGACCGTTGCCGTGCTTTGCTTTTGTGAACGAATAGAGGCTGGCGTACCTGCCAAAGCCCGGCCGGCGTCCAGTGGCGAGATCCGGAACAGAGATCACTCGTCTTCTGCCCGGCGGGTACATTCGAATGAGACCTGTATTGGGAAGCTCGAGAAACTCTGCGAATTGTTCCTGTAACTCAGGAGACGGAGCGAGTAGTAATTTTTCTGCGGAGTTTGGATCATACTCACTCACCCAAACATTCCACACTTGTGCCGACGATTCAGCCACAAAAAGGCACAAAAGGCAGGTAAAAGCGCTGATAGCCTCTTTGTGCCTTTTTGTGGCCATTTAAGTTGCGGCCATTGCGGCGTGGGCGACGACGGGTGCGGTGTATTCCACCGGCATGTCCCCGTTGTCTGCGCGGAGATACCGCCAATCCTTCGGCTTTAGCGACGCGATCAACTCTTTGCGGGTTTTGACCTTCATCGGTTTGCCGCGGTAGATCTTACCCATGCGCTGAAGGTTCTTTTCTGAGACTGCTC
>DASTVU010000099.1:0-2916 GCA_035758935.1 Pyrinomonadaceae bacterium
TACGAAGAACGAATCACACACCTTCGCTTCAAGATCTACCCGGACGGTGGCGTCGCACGTCTGCGTGTTTACGGCGAGGTCGTGCCGGACTGGGACCAACTCAAACGCGCAGGCTACATCGATCTCGCTGCCGCAGAAAACGGCGCGCTCGTGCTCTCGTGTAGTGACATGTTCTTCGGTCATCGCCACAACCTGATCATGCCGGGTCGTGCGGCAAATATGAGCGACGGCTGGGAAACAAAGCGCCGTCGTGGTCCAGGTCACGACTGGGCAATCATCAAGCTCGCTAAGCCCGGAGAGATCAAGCGCGTAGAAGTCGACACTGCACATTTCAAAGGTAACTTTCCCGAGAGCTGTTCGCTCGAAGCGTGCAATCTTCCCGATGCAACTATCGAGGCGCTCACTGACCTAACAACCCCCTGGTCCAGTGTCTTGCCACGCACCAAACTGCAAGCCCACACAAGACACTTCTTTGACGACGAATTGTCAGACAGGGGCGTGGCTTCGCATCTGCGTTTCAGCATTTTCCCTGATGGTGGCGTAAGTCGCTTGCGCGTTTACGGCACCCTTGTCGATTGATGTCGATGCACGATCTTGCATGGTTGAACTCGCTCACTGCTGAAGAAGCAGCAAAAGAGTTGCGGCAATGCTGTGGCTCGACGCGCTGGACCGAGCAGATGTCGAACGATCGACCTTACTCGTCGTTTGAGTCGCTAATTATGCATGCCGAGCGCGTTTGGTGGGCCCTAACACCAGACAACTGGCTCGAGGCGTTTCGCAGTCATCCCAAAATTGGTGAGAAGAAGACCAGCGAGAAAGTTTCCCCGCAATCGCAGCAGTGGTCGGGTCAGGAACAGGCAGGAGTGAGCCGCGCGTCTCAGGACACAGTAGACTCGCTTGCGGCGCTCAATCGTGCGTACGAGCAAAAGTTCGGCTTTATCTTCATTATTTGCGCCACCGGCAAAACCTCAGAGGAAATGCTGGCAGCGCTACACGAGCGCCTCAACCACGACGCCGACACCGAACTGCGGCTCGCAGCCGCCGAACAGGCCAAAATTACCGAGTTGCGACTAAAGAAATTACTCACTTCGGGATAATTCGCCCGCAGTTCTTTGGTAAACTGCACCCGACGATGAGCACGATTTCAACCCACGTACTCGATACGTCCAGGGGAACACCCGCGAGTGGTGTCGCGGTTTGTCTCGAATTACAGAATACTGACGAGAGCTGGACCGAGTTGAGCCATGCATGGACCGACACTGACGGTCGCGTGAAACCGTTCTTTCTCGTCGATCGGCAAGTGTCCGTCGGCACCTACCGCTTGGTTTTTGATACTGAACCATATTTCTCGTCGCTCAGTGTCGGCTGCTTCTATCCTCAGGTAACAATCGTATTCAACGTCGACGACGGTTCTCAGCATTACCACGTTCCACTTCTAATCAGCCCATACGGTTATTCAACGTATCGTGGCAGTTAGCACTTTGTTCTTTGTACTTTGTTCTTTGTCGAGCTGAACTCTAAAACTAAACACAAAGCACCAGGTACAAAACACTAAGCACAAAGATGATCCTTGACCCTACCCTCAGTGAATGGCTGAATCTGCTATTTCGCTGGATACACGTCTTCGCCGGAATCATGTGGGTCGGCACCACTTATTACTTCACCTGGCTTGATGCGCGCCTGACCGAAGAAGAAAAAGCTACTCTGAACACCGGGACGCCGGCGCAAGTGTGGATGGTCCATAGCGGCGGTTTTTACGTTGTCGAGCGACGAAAAATTCCTGACCTTGTTTCGCGCACGCTGCATTGGTTTCGCTGGGAAGCCGGTATGACATGGCTCAGTGGCTTCGCGCTGCTGGTCCTCATTTACTATCTCGGCGGCGGTGCACTCATCGACCCCGACGTGCGCGATCTCAGTCTCGGTGTTGCTGTTGCTCTCGGCATCGGAATAATCTTCGCGTGCGGATTTGTTTACGACATGATGATGTTGTCGCCGCTCGGTCGCAACGAAAAACTGTTCGCAGCGATCGCGTATGTGCTGATCGTCGTCGTGACTTTTGGTCTAACGAGAGTTTTCAGTGCGCGCGCGGCTTACATTCATCTCGGCGCAATCTTCGGCACGATCATGGCGGCGAATGTTTGGATGCATATCCTCCCGGCACAAAAACGGATGATTGCGGCGCTCAACGAAGGACGCAAACCCGATGAAAGACTTTCGGCACAGGCCAAGTTGAGATCGAAGCAAAACACGTTCATGGCCGTGCCCGTGGTCTTTATCATGATCAGCAATCACTTTCCGGGCGTCACTTACGGCGATCGCTACAACTGGATCATCCTGTCGGTGCTGGTGCTGCTGGGTTGGATCGCTGCGAAGTTTATCAGACGAGCGTAACGATCGTGCCGCGCGACAACACTACAGAGCTTCTCAACCAACTCGATGAGCTGAAAAACCAATTTACTCCCGCTGCCTCGCGTCGCATAGAACGACTACTCGAACAATTCGCACGCAAAAAGTTCAACGACACGGACTCACTCGTTCGTTATCACGAGATCCTGCTATTCCTCCGCGCATATCCGCAAACAGCTTCGCTCGTCCGCAGCACGGAAAGAGAGCTCCGAGGTTTTTCAAATAGAGTCTCGTATCTGGTCGAGAAAGAGATCGATATCTCGCCGCTGCAACATCCCGAAGTCTCAGGGATTGCCGGAACTTCGGTTATTGACGCGTTTAGCTTTTACATCGTTCGCTGGCTCCTTCAACGCTTTGCGTCACAGGTGAAAATCGATTGGGACTGGTTTGAGAATGAGAACCGGCTCGCCGAAACATGGCCGCGTTTTATGCCGCTGTTGGAAGAAGACGCGTGGGTTGAAGCAAACGTTCCTTATCGCAAATGGTTGGACGCCGCGCGAAAAGGACGTT
>DASTVU010000100.1:0-4070 GCA_035758935.1 Pyrinomonadaceae bacterium
GACTCATCAAATCCAGGGTATCTGGAAGCTGGGCGTTAAAAGCGCGTAATCGTTTTTGACGCGTTCGTGCAATGTGCAATATCGGTATCGCAGCCGCAATGCCAGCAAAGACGACCACCGCTACCGAATTGAAGATCGTTGCGGCGGCAAGACCAGCCATTATGCCTGCAAGCACGCAAAACAATAGCAACCTGTAAACCGTGATCTGCACGTCAGCTTGCTTGATCATCAGCTCCAGGCGATTCACAAAGTTCAGCGACAAGAGCAGGCGATGAATGGTGGCATTGCCGCCGATGGAGTCTTCCCGGACAATCCGGATCGCGCCTTCGGGACTATCGATCGTCTCTTGTAACGCCTCGCGAACACGTTGCTGCAAACGCTCTTGATCAGCCAGTTGCTTGCGAGATGCGAGCAGGAAGAGCGCATACGTAGTGAACAGGAAGAAAAGAAAGATAATGGTCGACAGTAACATCTGCTTTACTCCTAAAAGAACGCGGGCAACTGCATGCCGTATTGCTTCAACCTTTCGGCGAATCGCGGCCTGATACCCGTTGAACGGAAGCGACCGATCACTTTGCCCATCTGATCTACACCCGTTCGCTCAAACATGAAGATTTCCTGCATGGTAATCATTTCGCCTTCCATGCCGGTGATCTCGGAGATTGAAGTGATCCGTCGCGTGCCATCCGTCAGTCGTGCGACCTGAATTACCAGGTTGACCGCTGACGCGATCTGTTGGCGCATAGCCCGATCGGAAAGTCTCATTCCCGTCATCTGGATCATTGTTTCGAGTCGCGACAGTGAATCGCGAGTCGTATTCGCGTGAATAGTTGTCAGCGAACCATCGTGACCCGTGTTCATCGCTTGCAACATGTCGATCGCCTCGCCAGATCTGACTTCGCCGACCACGATGCGATCTGGTCTCATTCGCAGCGCATTCTTAACCAACTCGCGTTGTGTGATTTCGCCTCGACCTTCGATGTTCGGAGGCCGGGTCTCTAATCTCACGACGTGCGGTTGTTGCAACTGCAACTCTGCCGAATCCTCGATGGTGACAATTCGTTCGTCACTCGGGATATAAGCGGAGAGAGCGTTTAGCAACGTCGTTTTCCCGGCGCCGGTGCCCCCCGAGATGATGATGTTCAAACGAGCTTTCACACACATTTCAAACAAGATGGCGATCTCTCTTGTGAGAGCGCCGTTCTCGATGAGCGTGGGCATTCTCAAAGGATCCGCGCCGAAACGCCGGATTGAAAGGATTGGCCCATCAATCGCCAGCGGAGGAATGATCGCATTCACACGCGAACCGTCGGTCAATCTAGCGTCCACCATTGGTTGGGCTTCATCGATTCGTCGACCGACAGTTGACACGATGCGTTCGATCACGCGTCTCAGGTGCTCATCGTCTTTAAAGCTGATCGCTGTTTTCTCGAGCTTGCCTCTGCGTTCGACGTAAACATTCGCGTGTGTATTTACGAGAATGTCTGAGATAGTAGGATCGGCGAGCAACGGCTCGAGCGGTCCTAAACCAAACAGTTCGTGGTGAACTTCACCTACAAGACGCTCTTTTTCGGCTGACGACAGCGGCATGCTCTCAGCCTGGAGCAGTCCTTCTGCCAGCCGCGATACCTCAGCTCTAACCCGGTCCGGCGCCAGGGTGTTCAGTTTGGTCAGGTCAAGTCTGGCAATAATTGCCTTGTGCAACCGCGCTTTAATATCCTGAAAATTCTGGTTGCCGTAGACTGACTCTTCGAGCGCTGTGGCGGCCCCGTCGCCGTTTTGATCTCTGACGAATCTTTCACGTAAAGCCATATTATTTACCTTGGTCCTTCCCTCTGAACTCTAACCGTAGCTAGCAAACCATTTCAGGCGGTGTCAGGAGCCGCTGAAAATTCCAGCCCATTCTGCGACTTGGAACGTCCAAAGACGCTGTTGAATAAACCCTTTCGTGGTTGCGGCGATGCATCGTGATTGTTGCCCTTCACGAGAGCGGCGATTCTCTTAATCTCGAGACTGATCTTCGAACCGGCATCACTCTGAACAAGTGGTCTACCAAGATTGATCGAGTCCATGACCTTGCGATAATCATTTGGCACAAATCCTATGAGCTGTTCGCCGAGGTGTGTCTCAATCTTTTGTAAGGGCACGTCATTGTTCTTGCTGAATCGATTGACGATGACGTGAACCTTCCGTTTTGGATAGTTGAGGCGGTCGAACACTTTCAAAGCACGCTTAGTACTTCGGATGCCGGGGATGTCGAGCGTTAGGACGAGCAGAATGTCGTCCGCCAGATCAAGCGCAGCGACAGTCACCGGATCGAATGTGTGCGGCAAATCAATAATGATGTGTTCGTAACGTTGGCCGAGTAGATAAAGAATCTCTGAAAGATCCTGAGGCCCGATGTCCTCCGCCTCATGAGCCTCCAGTGGTGCAGGCAGCAGCGCCAGGTCGCTCGAATATTGAGTGATAAGACTGGTCATGAGTGAATCGTCCAGTCTCGCCCGGTTGCGAACAAAATCAGTAAGCGAATACTTGACGTCGAGTCCGAGGAACGACGCGACGTCACCGGCTTGCAGATTGAGATCGACTAATAACGTCGAATCAGGCATAGCGGCGGCGAGGTTTGTCGCCAGGAAAGAGACACCCGCGCCGCCTTTGCCTGAGAATGTCGCCATCACATGAGCTTTCTTTTTTGTCGGACTTTCTACGGTGGCGGAAAACTCCATCATGCGATCCATAACGGTTCGGAATTCGTCCGGAAGGATCGGTAGCTGGAGAAACTCACGTGCTCCTGCTCGCATACTACCCAGGATCAAAGCGGGCACAGGTTCATTGGAAGTGCTGATGATGGCAGTGTTTGGACTTTTGGCAGTTACCTGTTTGATTAATGCGAAGTCTTTGTCTGAAGTAGCAGTTGTTACGTGAATCATTACTGCCGACGGCCGCAACCGAACTAAGTCGCTGAGCAGTTGTTCCGGAGTCTCACAAGCAGAGAGCAGTCGCGCGCGGGCACTTCCAATAAGCGCTTCTTTCAGCTCCCGAGAGACTTCCTGATTCTTGCTCAGCGTTGTGAACGTTAATGGCTGCATGATTTCCTCTGTATTCCTGGTTGTTCCTATGTATTAGACCACTATGTATTAGACCATCTACGGACACGTAACTCCCGGTACGGTACCCGCGCTCTCGCCGACAACTGTTGTCTGGTATGCCGGCATATTGATATTGAATGCCCCTACAGCGAACGTGTAGGAATAACCCTCGATTTTGACGGAGACGGTACCCTGGCCTACGCCGTAGTCTCCGCTGTAGCACACAGTGATATTCGAAGGCGTAAGATTGTTGACGAGGGTTGCCGTGCCCGCAGTAGGCGTGCCGTAGAGCACCATATTCTTAACGGGGTTAACCGTTGTCGAATTGTTCTGGCAGGCTTCGGAGCTCGGCTTTGCCTGCATGGCAGCGTAACGCGCACCGCGCCGGGTAGACTCAACCAGTGCGTTGTGAGTAAAGAACAAATGGCCAGCGGAGATAATGGCCATAATGATCATGAGAAAGGCCGCGGCCGTAAGCGTAAATTCGACTATGGCCGTGCCACTTTCAGATTCTCTTTTAATACAGCGCTGCATCATCTTCGAAAACCCCTGTCCTGGGCCATCCACTACTGCATCCAGCGTGCTTCGGTGCCCGGTTGCAACGGGAAATAAAAAGTAGAGGATGTCATTCCTGTCTTGCCGGCAAGATTAAAAACTCCTGCCGAGTAGGTATAGCCTGTAATTTCCACTTTGAAATACTTGACTGATCCGCCGGCTAAGGCTGGCGAACACGGCGTCCCGGAGAAATTGTCACAGATGAGAACGTTGGCCGTTGTGAGTCCAGGGACGACAGGCGTTTGGCCGTTGCAAGCGGTTGCGGAGATACTCTTGATCCCGCAGACTACCAGATTTCTTGCTTCGTTCTTGGCATTTGTCTTTTCGGTGGCGGTACCATTGACGGCGTTTCTCGAAGTCGAGAGGTAACGCGCTCCGACGTTAGTTGCCTTGGCAAGCGTCGTGTAGTAGTAAAACAAACGGCCC
>DASTVU010000101.1:0-7069 GCA_035758935.1 Pyrinomonadaceae bacterium
CGCGAGTACTCTTTGAATGATGGGTATGAGATCAATTTTGCTGGGTCGCTTGTGTTCGCCGCTCAGGCTGGTTAATGGTCGCGAGAGCCGCGCGACGAGGGCTTTTAGTTTATCAGTCGCGCTCGTGAGTCCTTTCAAAGCGTCGGCGCGAAACTGAGGATTGTCGAAATGACGTTCCATGTTTCCAACAGTTAACGAAAGACCTTCGATCGCGTTTTTCAGATCGTGCGTGAGCATAGCGGAGATGCGAATGAACGATTCGAACTGTCGCGATTCTTCTTCGCGGGCGATTTGAGCACGCAAACGTTCAGTGACGACGTTGATGTTGTCGGCGAGACCACGGGCGTCGTCACTCGACTGCAAGATTATCCGACGGTTCAACTCACCTTTGGCGATAGCAGAAACGTCTTCGGTTACGCGCGCGATTCCCTTGGAACGACCGCGCACGTGCTGTTCAAGCACGAACGCAGCGATTAGAGCTGCCAAAAGCGCCAAGGCAAATCCCGCTATTCCCCATTTCCGGGCCGTCGAGAGTGGAGCAGAACTGTTACGAGCGATCGCGGCAGTGGCGTTCAATCTCGGAAGTGGCGCATAGGCCACCTCGTAGCTAGTTCCTGTCGGCGAACGATATTGGTCCACACCACTCTGGTTCGGCGTAATCGCACTCGCGATCGAGTTGAAGCCGGGTATCTCCGGATTGATGGGAGAGCGGTCGGTTTGATAGAGGGTCTTTCCAGAAGCGTCGATAACGACAATCAATGATCGTTGATTCGTCTTTGTCTCTAGTCCGCGCGAGGCGTCGAAAAACACCGATGCGAGATCGACTACGGCGACAGCCGCGCCGACAACGGCCGTGCCTTTTTCGTCGTGGATGGGCACCGAGTATTTAAGGTTTGTCGATTGAGTATCAGGTTGTTCAAAGGGAACATTGCCCTGTTGCGTCCAAACATGCTCGTCAGGTTGAGGCACGACGGGCGGATTGACTCCTCGGCAGTAGGCCCATTCACCGTTGTCGCGTTGTGTCCAGAGTGCGTTTTTGGAGCTGTTGAAGAAAGTCAGATTTCGAACAGATCCGCCGAACTTAGGCAGTGACTGCGGGATCGCGGTGTCGGCCTCGGTCCTGGTTACGATGTCACGAACCGCCGGCGCAATTGCCAGTTGCAGGATGCTTTTTTGATTCTCATCAAGTAGTTCATTGACTGCACCGGAAAACGCATTGAGATCGTTTTGGGCGGTTGTGCTTACAGTGGACTCGACGGATCTGGTGCCGTTCCAATAGTTGAGTGCTGCCAACAGGAACAACGGTATGGCGCAGAGGACGAAATAGGTGAGAAAGGACTTAGGGCGCATGTTTTAATTGCGGTTAATAGGTCCTATACGTATAGGACCTATAAGGCCTATATTCTTTTTCTACCAAACTCATTCAGCAGCGGTGCCAGCGTTTCAATAATCTGATCGTGGGCCACCCCGTTGCTGGCTACCAGCCCGTTGCGGTTTTGCACGTCCGGAACGTTGTAGTTCAGAGGATAACCGAAAAGATCGCTGATGCGCCCACCTGCTTCAAGCAAAATCACTTCCGGCGCGCACGTGTCCCATTGTTTTGTCCGCGGTGACAAATGAATGTAGACGTCACATTGCTGTTCCACCAGCAAACCGATCTTTATCCCGACTGATCCCCGCTGCACTTCTGCTTCGAAACCAAGTTGCGCGACGACTTTGTTCATCCGCGGACTTCTATGTGATCGACTTGCCGCGAGACGCATGTCGGAGAGCGTCCCCGTATCCGAGACACTTGCTTTTTCAGGCTCGAATTCCGGACGTTCGATCCACGTACCCGCGCCACGAACCGCTCGATAAAGCACGCCGGTAAGCGGTTGATAAACCACGCCCAGAGCACATAGGCCGTACTCTGCCAGCCCGATTTGCACGGCGAAATCGCCATTCCCGTCGATGAAACCATTCGTACCGTCGAGTGGATCGACCATCCACACACGCGACTTTCCGAGGCGTCGCTCAGTATCGACTGACTCTTCCGCAAGGATCCCGTCGTCGGGAAACTCGCGCTTCAATCCCGTGACGATCAGATCGTTCGCGATCATGTCAGCCTGAGTGACGGGCTCGACGTCGTCCGCGTAATTCTTTTGTTTGATATTGAGCGGGCCTTTGTATTGTTCGAGAATGGCAGCACCCGCCGTGCGAGCGAGCTCGCAGGCGACGTGCAGTTCGTGATGGAAGGGAGTGTTCATTTCGAAAAGGTTTCACGCAAAGGCGCAAAGATGGAAAGAGATCCTGAAGTTTTACTTTGCATCGTTGCGTCTTTGCGTGAGATCTTCTGCAGCTTCTCTGATCGCCGAGACGGTTTCGTCGATATCACTCTTCGTAGTGCGGAAGTTTGTGATACAGGCGCGGAGCGCAAAATGCCCGTTGACCGTCGCATTCGACAGGTAAGCGCGACCACCTTTCTGCACGCGCTCCATGATGCTCTCATTCAGCTTATCCAATTCCGTCTCGCTCAAGCGCTCGCCTGGAATGTAACGGAAGCAACAGATACTCAATTCGACCGGCGCCAGCAGCTCGAAGTCCTCGGCGTTTGAGACCAATTCACCCAGGTACGCGGCCAGCGAGATGTCCTCACTGATCGCTTCGGCGATGCGCCGGCTTCCGTAATACTGCAGCGTCAACCAAACCTTGAGGGCACGAAAACGCCGCGACAGCTCAATGCCGTAATCCCAAAACGCAAAAGCCTCTTCATCGACGTATCCATGTGTCTTGATGTAATCAGCTTCTTCTGTGCTGAACGTTGCTTTCGCCGCTGCATCGTCACGAAAGAGAAGGCAACCGGCATCGACAGGAACGTAAAGCCATTTGTGCGGATCGAGTGAAACTGAATCGGCGAGTTCCAAGCCGGCGAAAAGATGCTTCTTTCTTTCGTCGAGTACGCCGGGAGCGCCGTATGCACCGTCGACGTGAAACCAGAGATCAAATTCAGCAGCGACGGCGGCTATTTCCGAAAGCGGATCGACAACGCCCGTGTTCACAGTGCCTGCGCTGCCGACAACGCAGAAAGGTCGCAATCCTTCACTTCGATCCGCTTCAATCTTTTCACGCAATAGATCGACACGGATGCGCTGTTGCCCGTCGCAGGCAATCTCGCGCACGTAATCGCGTCCGAACCCGAGAATGTCTGCTGCTTTCGCGATCGACATGTGGACTTCGGAGGATGCGTAAACCGTCATTGGCGGTCCCGAATTCCAGAGACCAGTACGTGAGGTCGCGGTGCCTGATTTACGGCGATTTGCCACCAGCAACGCGATCATGTTTGCCATCGAACCGCCGCTGGTCAGTAAACCCCTCGCATCGCGGTCGTAGTTAATTAATGACCCAAGCCAGCGCACGACCATGCGCTCGACCTCCGTGCCCGCAGCGCCGGAACGCCAGCAGGTGATGTTTGCGTTAAGTGCCGAAGCGATCAGATCACCGTAAGCACCGATGGGAGTGGATGGCGATGCTACGTAACCGAAGAATCGCGGATGACCGTTATGACGGCTGAGATCGAAGATCGTGCGACATTCGTCGAGCAATTGTGCGAGTGGTATGCCTTCAGTCGAGAGTTCCGCGGCTATCGATTCAGTTGTTTTACCGGCGTAGTTTTCAGCCCGAACCGGACGCTCGGAGATTGTCGTCAGGTACTCGAACACCAGCTTATTGGCTTCAGACGAGATCTCCTGAAGAGCTTCCTCGGTGACATCGAGGGAGGATTGCGTTCGAAGGGGCATTGTTGTGCTTTGTACTTGGACCTTTGTGCTTTGTACTTTAGTCGTAGTTCTAAATTATCAAGTACCAAGCACAAAGCACAAAGCACTAAGTACAACGTACGTGTTAACATTCGCTCAATATGTCGAACAACTGCGCTACCACTGAAGGCTCGATCCGTTACACCGAACGGTTTGCGGGTAAGGCCGCGACGGGACACTTCCGCGGACAACAGCACTTCGTACTTTCCTCGATCGGCCTCGGCACCTATCTCGGCAACGCGGACGATGCGACCGATGCCAACTACACAAGCGCTGCGGTTCGTGCCGTTCAACTCGGCGCGAATGTGATCGACAGCGCTGTGAATTATCGTTTCCAGAGAAGTGAACGCTCGATCGGGAAAGCGTTAAAGATCCTCGCCGATGAACATGGCATTCAGCGTGACGAACTGGTCATCTGCACCAAGGGCGGTTACTTGCCGTTCGATGGCGCACCACCGCGAAACGTCCGTGAGTACGTTAATGAGACTTTCGTAAAGCCCGGAATCGCGTCGTTTGAAGACATTGTTGGCGGTAGTCATTGCATGACACCCTCGTACCTTCAAAATCAGCTTGATCAGTCACTGCGAAACATGGAGCTGGAGTGCGTTGATGTTTACTACATTCATAACCCGGAGGCGCAGTTGGAACACGTTTCGGAGTCGGAGTTTTATGACCGGCTGAGGCGTGCGTTCGAGCGTCTTGAAGAGAATCGCAGCCAGGGCAAGCTCGCGTATTATGGTGTCGCAACCTGGAACGGCTTTCGTGTCGCGGCGGAATCAGGCGGGCATCATTCGCTCGTGAGAATGGAACAGATTGCGCACGAAGTCGGCGGAGACAAGAACGGATTTCGTTTTATTCAACTGCCTTACAATTTGGCGATGCCTGAGGCGCTCTCGCTCGCGAACGAGACACTCGGAGGCGAACCAACGACTGTGCTCGAAGCAGCGTTCAGTTTGGGAATCACGGTAATGGTGAGCGCGTCGATGTTGCAGGGCCGCGTTGCGAGAGGACTTCCGGATGACATACGGCAACCACTCGGATCGTTAGCAACCGACGCTCAAACCGCGATTCAGTTTGTGCGCTCGACCCCGGGAATCAGCACTGCCCTGGTTGGGATGAGCAGCGTCGAGCACGTCGAAGAGAACCTGGCACTGATCGACAAAGAGCCCATCGGAAACGAGGCTTTTGCCGCACTCTGGCAATGAACGAAACGCGATACAAGTCGTTTTCGGAGTTCTGGCCGTTTTACGTGGCGGAACACAGCAGGCCTGCGACTCGTTTGCTTCATTTAGTCGGAACGACAGCGGGCATCTCGCTGATGGTTTACCTGATCGCGACGGGACGTTGGTGGCTGTTTTTTCTCGGATTTGTTCCGGGTTATGGCTTCGCCTGGCTCGCGCACTTTCTCGTCGAGAAGAACAAGCCGGCCACGTTTAAGTATCCGCTCTGGTCGTTCATGGGCGATTACAAGATGATCGCGTTGATGCTCACCGGGCGGATGAATCAGGAATTAGAAAGGCTTTCCAAATAAGCCCGATCGTTTTTTAATGCGCGGCAACATCCCCATCCCCGAAATTCCCCACGGCGAAGATCTTTGGCTCATCGTTCTCATCACCTCTGTGCGCGAGCGCCGCACACAGCAGGGACGTCTCTTCTGCGACGCCTCCGCACGCAATGCCACCGGAACCATTGCACTCAAGATTTGGGGCGAGGTCCTCGAAACGCAAAAAGAAATCAAACCGGGTCTCTGGGGAATCACGGGTAAGCTTGAAACATTTCAGGATCGTTCACAATTTGTCGTCGCTGAGTATCGCCCGATCACGATCGAACAATATCGCGAACACCAAAACGCCGAACCACAACTCCCGCGAGCCTACACTTTCGATATCGAAACGCTAACGCTGCCCGATTTTCGCGAGCGCGTCGGACCACAGCTTGAGCGCTCAGCGCGACTCGGCAACATGCGCGTCGAACAGCAACAGCGTTACCTCGAAGACATCGCTGCGGAAGAAGAGCGTTGTTACGCGCTCGGCGCGCTAAGCGCAACTTCGGGTCGCGTGCTTTCTATCGCGCTTCATGTCGGTCCGATTCCGGGTCTGGAGTTTCCCGGTCTCGGTCCGGAGGCGAGCGAACACGTCTTTGGCATCGACAAATACGGCTACGAAGAAGACGAGAAGAAAGCGCTTCAGGACTTTCTCATCTTCATGAAGGACTTCGATCCCGACTGTGATGAACTCGTTGGACACAACATCATCGGTTTCGATCTGCCGTTTGTGTTTCAGCGCAGTCTCGCTCACTCGCTCAAGGCGCGACCGTTCGTGAATCTTGCTGACTACAATGTGCGTGGAGTCTTCGATACGATGCATCGCTGGTGGCTCGGCGCGCGGCGTCACGTGAGTCTCGACGACGTCGCGTGGGCTCTGGGTATCGAGTCAAGCAAGACCGCCGAAGTCGAAGGCAGCAAGGTTTTTGATCTTTATCAGAGCGGCCGTCTCGATCTGATTCGCGAATACAACCTCAATGACGTGCGCGTGACGCGCAAGGTTTACGAGCGCATGGTCGCCAGCTTTGGAAGATAGCCACAAAAAGGCACAAAAAGCACAAAAGAAGATTACGCACTAAGCCCATTATTTATGCATTGCCCAAACTGCGGAAAACCTGCCACCAGCGATCAGCAATTCTGTCGCGCATGCGGTATGAGCCTGGAGACCGTCGGCAAGCTCGTCGCCAAGCACACCGGCTCACCCGTAGCCATACAAGCAAAGTTGGACAGGGCCGAAGCCGAAAAGGCAGTCGTCAGCAGCATGTTCAACTGGATGATCTGGGGCATGCTGATTGTGGGCATCGGCGTCGTAATGATCCTTATCAACAAGAGTTTCCCAATTGGCAACTGGTTCCGGCTCCTCAGCTCGCTTCTAGTAATCGGCGGGATGGGCATCACGGTTGGCGGTGTGCTCAACGCCATCAAACGTGGCACGCTTCCGCCAAGCCGCGAACCCATACAAATCGACGGACCACCCGACACCAGGGAACTTCCCACCAGCCGGATTCCCGCTGAGCTCCCCAGCGTCACCGAGCGTACAACGCAATTAATTGCGGTCGAGGACGCCCCGACAAACAAGATGATGGATACGAGCCCGCGTGAGTGATAGAATGAGCGGCCATGGAAATTGTCTTCCCCGTGACGATGCTGGCCATCGGTCTTGTCGTCGGCACCGTTTCCCTCTGGTTCATCACCAGGACGAAGCTTAAATACGAATTCGAACGCGGTCGTG
>DASTVU010000102.1:0-7010 GCA_035758935.1 Pyrinomonadaceae bacterium
GACTGGGTTCTCAGATGTGAACGGCAATCCGGTGAGACCTGAAGACGTGCGGTTCCTCGTGAGTGAATCACTGAGAACGGGTCTGGCAGGACGAAATATCCTGCGTGGTCCAAAACAGAACCGGCTCGATCTTAGTTTGACTAAATCAATCAACCTCGGCTTTACGCCTCTTGAGAGTGATCGATTCGAGATTCGCTTCGATTATTTCAACGCGCTGAATACGCCGCAGTTCGCACCGGGCACTGGCGATGTGACTGACACCACGTTCAATGATTTCCGATTCAACACCGGAAACTTGTTAATTGGTAATGTGAATGGAGGACGTATCGGGCAGTTCCAGCTTCGATACGTTTTTTAAGCCACAGATGAACGCGGATGAACACGGATTTTATTTATCTGTGTTCATCCGTGTGAATCCGTGGCTATTCTAGCCTGTAGTTTGGCGCTTCCTTCGTGATGATCACGTCGTGTACGTGTGATTCTTTGAGACCGGCAGAGGTTATCCGGAGGAAGCGCGTCCGCTCCTGGAACTCAGGTATCGTGCGGCAACCAGTGTATCCCATTCCGGAACGCAAACCGCCAACAAGTTGAGTCACCATGTCGGCGAGTGTGCCCTTGTACGGTACGCGCCCTTCTATTCCTTCCGGAACGAGTTTCGACTCGGTCTCAATCATGTCCTGTGCATAACGATCGCGCGAACCTTCACGCATCGCGCCGAGCGATCCCATGCCGCGATACGTCTTGAATGAACGACCCTGGAAGAGAATCACTTCACCCGGTGCTTCTTCGGTACCCGCAAACAACGACCCGATCATCACTACGTCAGCGCCCGCAGCGATTGCCTTGGCAACGTCCCCTGAAAACTTCACGCCACCGTCAGAGATCACGGGAACATTCTTCTCGCGAGCGGCTTTAACACAACTCGAGATCGCAGTTATCTGTGGCACACCTGCGCCGGTAACGACTCGAGTAGTACAAATCGAACCTGGTCCAATGCCAACCTTGATCGCGTCAACACCTGCATCGATCAACTCCTGCGCACCGGCAGTCGTGCCTACATTCCCCGCGATCAAATCCGTTTCCGGGTGGCGTTTCTTCATCTCTTTCACCGCTTCGATCACACGTGACGAGTGACCATGAGCGGTGTCGACCACCAGACAATCGACGCGTGCTTTGACGAGCTCGTCGGCACGTTCGCGGTAATCACCAGTCGCACCGATTGCAGCCGCGACTCGCAAACGCCCCAGATTGTCTTTCGCTGCCGACGGGTATTTGATTGCTTTCTGAATGTCTTTGACGGTGATGAGTCCTTTTATATGTTTGTCGTCGTCTACAACGAGTAGCTTCTCGATGCGGTGCTTCTGAAGCACTGCCTTAGCCTGCTCGAGAGTTGTGCCAACAGGAACAGTTACGAGCGGTTGTTTCGTCATCACTTCAGCGACCGGAATGTCGAACCTCGTTTCGAAACGAAGATCGCGGTTCGTGATGATTCCGACCAGGTGTCCCGTCTCGTCAACCACCGGAACACCGCTGATATGAAACCGCTCCATGACCTGCAACGCTTCACGCACCGGTCGATCGGGTCGTATCGTCACTGGATCAACGATCATTCCCGATTCAGATCGTTTTACCTTATCGACTTCTTCTGCCTGCCGTTCGATGCTCAGGTTCTTGTGAATCACGCCGATACCGCCCTGTTGTGCGAGAGCAATCGCGAGCGCGGCCTCCGTGACTGTGTCCATTGCGGCTGAGCACAGTGGGATCTGAAGACGAATATTTCGCGTGAAGTTTGTCGAGGTGTCAGTCTGGGATGGCAGAACGTCGGAACGATCGGGTATCAAGAGTACGTCGTCGAAAGTAAGTCCTTCAAAAATATCAGGTGTAATCATATTGGGCACTAATATAAAATGTTAGACACAAAAAAGCACATAAGGCACAAAACAGATTTCTCCATTTTGTGCCTTTTGTGCTTTTTTGTGGCTATACACGTTGAAACCAGTGTAGCGCCGCAAGGGCGCCCGCCGTCAGAATTGCCAGTATTAATATTGCCAGGACCACCGTCAGAACGGGAGAACGTGTGGCCGGCGTGTCTGTGTAAACTTTCGAATGCAGCGGTGTGGTGTTGATGTCGTCAGTCGACTCACCGTGTTCACGTAAATACCGCGTGTAGCCCTCGATTGCTTCGCGCTCGTCGTAGCCCACACACTTGGCGTAGGCCTTAATAAAGCTGCGATTGAAGACACCTCCCGGCAGGCGCTTGTAATCGTTGGCTTCGATTGCTTCGAGATAATGAACGGAGATGCGGGTTTGCTCGCAGATCTCGCGCAGTCCAATGCCGCGCTCCTCGCGAGCGAGTCGCAATTGTTCGCCTATACTCGCTGCCATCTCCAATAGCTCGATCCCTGGTGTCGGGTTGGTCGGACGGTTAACCCAGGTCTATCGCTGTGCCGCTTGAAGAATTGCCTACAACTCCCACTTTTTCTGCACTATAGCTTGCGCTGCTAAACGGTGTCAAACTTTTGTATCCCAAAAGATCAGCGTCTCTTGCTTCTTGTCGCTTGCGGTGGTACGTTGACGCCAATAGTGACCCGGTACAGTCGCTTTTAATCTTTACAATAAGACAAAAGTGAGGACAAAGAGATGCCCCTGGAAGCACTCGGAATGGTTGAGACCAAAGGATTCGTGGGTGCGGTTGAAGCCGCCGATGCGATGGTCAAAGCAGCAAACGTGCAACTGCTTGGGAAAGAGTATATCGGCGCCGGCTACGTGACGATCTTTGTGCGCGGCGATGTTGGTGCGGTGAAGGCCGCGACCGATGCAGGTGCAGCTGCGGCGAGACGCGTTGGCGAACTCATCAGTGTTCACGTTATCCCGAGGCCGCATGCTGAAGTCGAGCGCGTGCTTCCCGTTAACGGACGCACAGGTCTGAGTCCGGACGAGAGCGCGTTGCAAGGTGGCGCGCGTGGACAGTTGGGCCAGGGCGATCAGGGACGATCGCTTGGCGCCGGAACACGCGAGGCCAACAAAGAGCGAGCTAGATAAATTGCCAATTGCCGATTTCCAATTGCCAATTTAGTATTTTTCAAAGCGCACTTAAGAAATCGGCAATTGGAAATCGGCAATGAGAGGTTGTCATGTCCGTCGATAAAGATCTAGTTTCAGTGCAACAGGCACGCGATCTGGTGGAGGGGGCTCATCGCGCGCAGGCTGAAGTGGCGGAATTCGATCAGGCGAAGATAGATCGGATCTGCGAAGCGATGGCGCGAGCTGCTCTGGCTGATGCTGCACGGCTCGGAGCAATGGCCGTCGAGGAAACCGGGTACGGAGTTCCCGCCGACAAACAGGAAAAGAATCGTTTTGCCGCCGAAGATGTTTGGAACTATTTCCGCGGTTTGCGCACCAAGGGCGTTGTTTCGGAGACGAAAGACGTTGTAGAAATTGCGAGCCCGCGTGGTGTTGTCGCCGGTATCATTCCTTCAACTAATCCAACTTCAACTGCAATCTTCAAGATCTTGATCGCGATTAAGTCGCGTAACACCGTGGTCCTCTCACCGCATCCGTCAGCGGCGAAGTGTATAAACGAAACTGCGCGCGTCATGCGCGAGGCTGGCGTCAAGGAAGGCTTGCCTGCTGATGCGATCGGTTGCATGACAACCGCGACGATCGAAGGCACGGAAACCCTGATGAAGCACAAGCAGACAGCCGTGATTCTCGCCACCGGCGGTATCGGTCTCGTTCGCGCTGCGTATTCGTCGGGTAAACCTGCGTTCGGCGTTGGACCAGGCAACGTTCCCGTTTGCGTCGAGAGAACTGCCGATGTGCCGAAAGCCGTTCAGGATATTTTGACAGGGAAGTGTTTTGACAACGGAACAATCTGCGCTTCCGAGCAGGCAGTGGTTTGCGACGCGCCAATCGAGCAGGCAGTTCGCGAACAGTTTAAGCTTCAGGGTGCGCATTTCCTCTCGGCTGCCGAAGCAGAGCAACTCGGAAAGGTCGTCGCAACGCCACAGCGTTCGCTCAATCCCGCAATCGTGGGTAAATCGGTTGAGGTGATTGCGAAGATGGCAGGTATAACTGTGCCGCCCGGAACGCGTTGTTTGCTCGCCGACGTTGCGGGGGTCGGGCGCGATCATCCGTTGTCGATGGAAAAACTTTCGCCGATTCTTGCTTTCTACGTTGTTGACGGACTCGAGAGGTGTGCGCAGCGCAGCAAAGAAGTGCTGGCATACGGTGGCATGGGCCATACTGCCGGCATTCACACACGCTCGCGCGAAGCGGCAGTGAAGTTTGGTGCTGAGATGCCTGCATCGCGCATCACTGTGAATACGCCGACAACTCACGGTGCAATTGGTTTCTCGACAGCACTTCCGCCGTCGATGACATTGGGCTGCGGTTCATGGGGCGGCAATGTCACGTCCGACAACGTTTCGCCGCTTCATTTGATGGACATCAAGCGCGTTGCATTTGAAACCAGACCGGTGAAGAGTGTGCGTCCGGCAGTTTCGACGCAGAAAGTTGTGCAACCTGTAGCGACCTCAAAAGAGCCCGTAGTAGCCGGTGGGAAGATTGATCGGCAGGAGATTGCAGCGATAGTCGATCGGTTTCTGGCTGGTAAGCGTGTCGAACCGTCTTCGTCGCCTTTGCCATCACCTGTAATAGAAAGCGAAGCGGGCAGTATGTACCGTGCTCCGGAGCCGAAGCCAGCACCACCGCCACCCACGCCGCCGCCAGTCGCTAAACCATCGACAAATGGTGCGAAGGCTATTGATTTCGTGAGTGAAGAAGACGTGCGACGTGCGATTCAGAAAGGTGAGAAGATTTACATCAACGCGCGAACGATCATTACTCCTGCGGCGCGTGATATAGGTGAGCCGGCGGAAGTGTTCGCGAAAGTGTAGTACTTAGTACTTGGTACTTAGTATTTAGTACTTGGTTTAATCCAAGCACAAAGCACAAAGCACAAAGCTCAAATGTTTCTAGCAAAAGTTGTAGGCACAGTTTGGTCGACAAAGAAGACGCCCGATCTCGAGGGCGTCAGGTTTTTGATTGTCCACCCTTACGATCTCGATAAGGAACCGACCAAGAACATCGTTGTCGTCGCGGATCGTCTCGGAGCCGGAACCGGCGAGATGGTCATGTGCGCGTTCGGTAAAGCGGCGCGGACGGCGATCGGAAATCAGGATATGTCGATCGAAGCTGCCGTGGTGGGTATCGTCGATCGCGTTGATATCAACGAAACTTTCTCGGACGAAATGCGCGAGGCAGCACGCCGTCTAGTCAGCGAGAATGGCAGACCCTGACTTTCATACACACTTTACATACACACACCTGATTACCCATCACTCTTCCCATGGCCAATGAAGACCTGATTTACCGAATCACCCGAGCGGTTTACGACCGTCTGGGTAATGCGGTCGATGAATCCACCGTCGAGCAGTTGGTCACCGATATCTACAAACAGGTAGCAGTTACGACTAACAATCGTAGTGCGACGCCTGCGACCGATCGTGGCGCGGGACAAATCAGCTCCGGGGAAGGATCGTCCGACCGCATGGTGATTTCGGTGTTTGGATTGGACCACCCGGGAATTGTCGCTGGTGTTTCGCAGATCCTTGCCGAGGCTAGTTGCAGTATCATCGACATCAATCAAACGGTGGTGCAGGGAAAATTTGCGATGGTAATCATCGCCGACACGTCGCGTGCGCGTGAGAGTACCGCAGAGCTGAAAGATCGGTTGCGAAAGGCAGGTCAGAACCTCGGAGTGAATATCTACGCGCAACGAGAAGACCTCTTTAACGCGATGCACCGCATTTAGTTTTGGACAGGATTAACAGGATGTCTGAGCCTGAGATCGAGATTGCACGTCGATGTACATTTTGCGGCGTATCAGTGCGCCAGCTGGCGATGTTCTGTCCACAGTGTGGAAATCCGATCAGGCAACAAGCAGCTCCGACCAGCATCTCTCTTTCCGACACGATCGTCGATCCAGCTCCACCAGAACCGTTGCGACCAGATGTTGCCGCGACGCAGCCACTGAGTGCGGTAGTGCCGCCAACGATTGAGACGAAACCGCGCGCAGTACATAAACCCACCGATCACAGTGTCCGCAGTCGTGTCGAGCACATACGAAAAGTTTCAAGTGTGATGATCGATCAGGCGGCGTACGATCCAAGCCTGCGATTTCTGCTTGTTGCGGCGGCGTTCTTTCTTCTTTTCCTCGTTCTGCTGATCATGAGCAAGGTAATCGGATAGATGGAATACACCCAGGCCGAGATTCTGCAGACAGTCGCGATGACCGAAATGGAGCATCTCGACGTCCGCACGGTGACACTCGGTCTGAGCCTCCTCGACTGCACCAGCGATTCGATGGCGGGAGTGGCGCAGAAGGCGGGCGACAAAATTCGCGCCGTTGCTGCTCGACTAGTGCCGACGGTCGATGAAATCGGTGAACAGTTTGGGATCAGAGTCGCGAACAAGCGGATTTCCATAACGCCTGTTTCACTGATCACTGAAGGCTTGCGAGGAGATGTGGTCCAGGTTGCGCGCGCGATCGACGATGCGGCGGGTGCAGTCGGTGTCGATTTTATCGGCGGCTATTCAGCGTTGGTCCAGAAAGGCACGACACCTTCAGAGTCCAGGTTTCTCGATTCCATTCCCGAAGCGCTCTCCACCACGAAGCGTCTGTGTTCTTCAGTCAATGCGGCAACGAGCCGGGCCGGTATCAACATGGACGTCGTGGGCCACGTCGGGCGAATCATAAAGGATGCCGCCGAAAGAACTCGCGATCAGGGTGGACTCGCCTGCGCCAAATTCGTCTGCTTTGCGAATGCGGTTGAAGACAATCCTTTCATGGCAGGCGCCTTTCATGGAGTGAGCGAGGCTGAAGTCGTGGTCAATGTCGGTGTGTCCGGCCCCGGGGTAGTTAATCACGCGGTGAGGCATGCGGATCCGAATCTTCCTCTACAGGATCTTGCAGAGACGATCAAAAAACTCTCGTTCAAGCTCGCACG
>DASTVU010000103.1:0-3003 GCA_035758935.1 Pyrinomonadaceae bacterium
CGACTCGATCGTTCTGAAACCAGTAATCTTCGAGCCGTTTTGTTGTGCGTTCGCCGCTCGGCGAAACGAGGATCAGTTCGTCGACGTCTTCAAACCGATCCGGGAAATCTGTCAAAAGCTCCGCGACGATCTCTCCCTTGAGGCCGCGCGGTCGGATCGCTCGAGCGATAATCACTAATTCACTCGAGCCGGCGTCCATCTCAGTCATTCAACGATTTCAAGCAGGTACCGGCGGTTCTTTTTTGCACCTGCGATGCGCGCGAGGGATCTCAGCGCGCGTATCGTTTTGCCTTGCTTGCCGATGATCTTACCCACGTCATTCGGCGCGACACGCACTTCGATGAGCGTGGTTCCGTTGCGCTGCTCGACTTCGCGGATGTCTACTGTTTCGCCGTCGTCGACCAGGGCCTTGACGATCATCTCAATAACGTCTCGCATGACAACTAATTAGGCCTGCGCTTCAGCAGCTTTTTCGGCCTTTGCGCTCGCCTTGATTAGCCGGTTGACTGTATCAGTGGGCTGCGCACCTTTCTCGATCCAGTAGTTAACTCTGGTCAGGTTGAGTTTGATCTCGGCTGGGTTCCTCGTCGGGTTATACGTGCCGAGATTCTCCAGATAAGCTCCGTCGCGTTTCGACTGTTTCTCTTTCACTACAACGCGGTACGACGGGCTCTTCTTCGCACCAGTGCGCATTAACTTGATTGCTAACAAAACGTTTCTCCTTCTTATCTTCTTCGCTTCTTACGTTTCTTTTTCAACTTCTTTCTTGATGGAGCAGCCGGCAACGACGGCATCTGCCCTTCTTCCCCGGCAAAGCCTGCCATGTCAGGCATTCCGGTCATCTTTCGCAACATCTTGCTTTTTATTCCGCCGCCGCCGAAAAGGCCCGAACTGGAAAGCTGTCGCATCATCTGCCGCATCTCGACATATTGCTTGATAAGCTGATTGACGTCGGCGACAGTAGATCCCGAACCGCGAGCGATGCGGCGTCGCCGATTCGCATTCAGCAGGCGATGATCGTTGCGCTCCTCCCAGGTCATCGAATCGATGATGGCTTCAGTGCGTTTTAGCTCCTTTTCCATCATCTTCGACTGCTCTTCGTCCAACTGCGGCATGCCGATGCCGCCGAGAAGTTGGTCCGGCAGCAGTTTCATGATCTTTGAGAAAGAACCGAGTTTCTTGACCTGGCGCAACTGCGAACGAAAGTCGTCTAACGTAAATTCGTTCTTTTGCAGTTTCTTGAGCTGCTCTTCCGCTTCCTGTTGATCGACTTTCGACTGTACTTCTTCAATGAGCGATAAAACGTCGCCCATGCCGAGAATTCGCTGGGCTACGCGATCAGGATAGAACGGCTCGAGCGCGTCGTAACGTTCTCCAACGCCGACGAACTTCACCGGTTGTCCGGTAACCTGCTTGATCGACAGTGCCGCGCCGCCACGTGCGTCGCCATCCATCTTCGTCAGGATGACGCCGGTAATTCCCACGCGCCGGTGAAACTCTTCTGCCGAGCGAACCGCATCCTGGCCGGTCATCGCATCCGCGACAAACAAAATCTCGACCGGATGAGTCTCGCTCTTTATAGTGACCAACTCTTCCATCAACTCATCGTCGATGTGGAGACGGCCAGCAGTGTCGATCAGCAACGTATCGAAGCCTGTTTGTTGCGCGTGCTTTTGTGCCTCACGCACGAGCGTCAGAGGATCGTTGCTTTCGGGATATTCAAAGATCTGTTGACCGGTCGCTTTCGCGATAACTTTCAACTGCTCGCGCGCGGCCGGCCTGTAAACGTCAACTGAAAGCAGCAACGGCTTTCGGTTTTGATTTGCCGCCAACCAGCGGGCAATCTTTCCGGTCGAAGTGGTTTTGCCTGAACCTTGCAGGCCAACCACCATTACCGTGTTTGGTATTTGTTTGGTAAAGACGAGTCGTGACGACTGTCCACCGAGCAACTCAACCAGTTCGTCAAAAACAATCTTGACGACTTGTTCAGACGGCTTGAGTTCCTGCCAAACCTGCTGCCCTTCGGCTTTTTGCTGAACGGAACTGATAAAGTCTTTGGCGACTTTATAGTTGACGTCCGCTTCCAAGAGGGCTAGACGGATCTCCCTCAGCGCAGCGTCGACGTGCTCCTTCGTCAGCACGCCCTCGCCCCGCAAGTTCTTTAGCGTGCGTTTTAATTTATCCGAGAGCGACTCAAACATATAACACTAGGCGAAGTTCCGCGCTGCGGACGGAAACGGAAATGATAATGGCCGACCTTAGGGGTGTCAAGGCGAACGCCTCGTTAAATTGCGGCCTAAACTCTGTATTTTGATAACTTAATTTGAGATGGGTGGTACCAGATGTCACAGATCAGTAGGGCGGCTGGGCGAATTTCTCAACTCTGTACGGAAACAGTCTGTACGTGACCGCCGGCTTGTGTTAAATTCAGCACGAATTACACGTTTGCGCGGCAACAGTAAACGGAACGCGTTTGACGGTTTTTCCCTCCCATGACCAAAGCGTCAATGAAAAGTCCTCTCTATTGATCTTTTATAGGTACTAAATGGATAAACGTGTGGTTCACGGAGCGATGACTCGTGACCAGCAAAAGGCCCCTACGGAGCGAGGTGTGGTCGATCTCGCCGACGCTCGAGTGAGAATTCGCTCGCGGGCGAAGCCTACTCAGGAGTCGCTTACACGCGAGCTTGATGAAATCCGCTCGCTGTTGGACCAGGGTCTGTCCACCGAAGCTAAAGATCGCCTGGCCTTACTGATTTCCAACGCCCGTCACAATCCATCGGTACTCGCTCTGGCGAGATGTGCCTTATCCACTGCGCTGGAACAACAGGGCCACTATCGTGATTCGCTCGCCGCGGTTGCGATGTACGAGTCGCCTGAATCGCGTGTAAAGCTGGACGATCAGACCGTTAGTTACCTCCGCGTTCAAATCGGGCTTGCTTACAACTACAACGGAGATCACCCCAAAGCGATTGCGATGTTGCAGTCGACTTTGCGCGACCA
>DASTVU010000104.1:0-9147 GCA_035758935.1 Pyrinomonadaceae bacterium
GCTTTGGCCTCGATCACGCCAATATCGATAACAAAGCGGCGTCAGGCCGCCGCACTCCAAGGAGGTGGTGTCTTAGTTTGGATTTCTCTGTGCAACCTCTGTGTCCTCTGTGTCTCCGTGGTTATAGAAACCGACGATACAACAACCACAGAGACACAGAGGACACCGAGCTTTCACAGAGAAGAACTCAAACTAAGACACTACCTCCAAGGAGGCGCCCTTTGCGGTGAAGTCAGGACTAAATTAAAATCAGATTTTGCGTGGAGCAGTTTATTACATATGAGTTTCGATAAATTTCTGACTAAGCTATTCGGCAGCAGCAACCAGCGGTTTTTGAAATCCATTCTGCCGATGGTTGACAAGATCAACTCTCTCGAGTCGCGAACGAAGGCGTTGTCGGACGCTCAATTGCGCGCTCGCACTGGCGAATTCAAAGAGCAGTTGCAGCGTGCCGTAGAAGGCATCACTGACAAAGAAGAGCGCAAACGACGCGAGCAGGAAAGCCTCAACGAGATTTTGCCCGAGGCTTTTGCCATTGTTCGAGAGGCAAGCGTGCGCACGACCGGCATGCGCCACTTCGATGTGCAGATGATCGGCGGCATCGTCTTGCACCAGGGTAAGATTGCTGAGATGCGCACCGGCGAGGGAAAAACACTCGTCGCCACTTTGCCTTCTTACTTAAACGCACTCACTGGCCGCGGCGGTGTTCACGTTGTCACAGTGAACGACTATCTCGCTTCGCGCGACGCTGAGTGGATGGGCCAGATTCATCGCTTCCTCGGCCTCGAAGTTGGTTGTATCCAGAACGACATGGACGATTTCGAGCGGCAGGCTGCTTACGCCGCTGATATCACCTACGGCACCAACAACGAATTTGGCTTTGATTACCTGCGGGACAATATGAAGTTTGACCTCACCACTTGTGTACAGCGTGGTCACTACTTCGCTGTCGTCGACGAGGTCGACTCGATTCTAATCGACGAAGCGCGCACGCCGTTGATCATCTCCGGACCATCCGACGAAGCCACCGACAAGTACAAGCAAGCCGACGCGGTCATTCCGCACCTGAAAAAGGGTGAGGAAATCGAAGGAAAGAAGACCGGCGATTATGTCGTCGATGAAAAAGCACACACCGCTGTGTTGACCGAAGAGGGCGTCGAGAAGTCCGAGCGTCTGCTGGGTGTAGGGAATCTTTATGATCCGTCGAACATGGAATTGCTCCACTGCGTCGAACAGGCGTTGAAAGCACACACGCTTTATAAGTTGGACCATCAGTACGTGGTACAGGATGGCGAAGTGATCATCGTCGACGACTTCACCGGTCGTTTGATGAAGGGACGCCGCTGGTCCGACGGATTACACCAGGCGGTCGAAGCCAAAGAAGGCGTCGAGATCGAGAAAGAGAACCAAACTCTGGCGACGATCACACTGCAAAACTACTTCCGTCTCTACGAAAAACTGTCAGGCATGACCGGTACCGCTGAAACTGAAGCGGCTGAGTTTGCCTCGACCTACAAGCTCGACGTCATCGTGATCCCGACGCACATGCCGATGGTTCGCATCGACAATTCGGACGTGATCTATCGCACGTTGCCTGAGAAGTGGGACGCCGTGATCGAGGAGATCAAAGACTGTCACGAGCGCGGTCAGCCGACTCTCGTGGGCACGGTCTCGGTCGAAAACTCCGAACTGATTGCGCGTCGGCTCGTGAAAGAAAAAATCCCGCATAACGTGCTGAACGCGAAGTATCACGAGCGTGAAGCGGAAATCGTTGCGCAAGCGGGCCGCAAAGGGTCAGTAACGATCGCAACCAACATGGCTGGTCGTGGTACCGATATTCTGCTCGGCGGCAATCCCGATTTCATGGCTCGCGAGTTTTTGAAGCAGAGTGAAGTTGATCCGGATGAAGCCACGGAAGAGCAGTGGAATAGCGCTTTCGCTCAAGCGAAGCAGATCGTCGAAGACGAGCACAAAGAAGTGGTATCGCTTGGCGGGTTGCACATCGTCGGTACCGAACGTCATGAATCGCGCCGCATTGACAATCAGCTTCGTGGACGCGCGGGCCGCCAGGGTGATCCGGGATCGTCGCGATTCTTCCTGTCGTTGGAAGACGATCTGATGCGCATCTTTGCCGGCGACAAGGTGAAGGCGCTGATGCAACGCCTCGGCATGGAGAAGGGCGTCGCGATCGAATCGGGAATGGTCTCGAAGCGAATCGCTGCCGCACAGAAGTCAGTCGAAGGCCGAAACTTCGAAGCTCGCAAGCACCTGCTCGAGTATGACGACGTCATGAACAAGCAGCGCGAGACGATCTACGGTCTCCGTCGCCAACTGATGGAGGAACCGGATCAGCGCGAGTACTTGATGGGTGATCCACCGAGCGCAGGCGTTGCTTACGATCTGTTGTCTGACATCACCACACAATATCTGAATCCTGATGTGTCGCCGGATGACTGGGACGTCGACAACTACCAGATCCAGATCAAGACCATCTACGATTTCGACGCTGAAAGTGAGGGAATCAACATTCCCAACATGACGTCGCAGGAAGTCGTCGATGCGATTTGGGAACGTCTCAAGGTCAAGTACCAAACGAAGGAAGAACAGATTGGTCCGGAAGCGATGCGCACCTACGAGCGCATCATCATGCTCAACATCATTGATGCACAGTGGAAAGACCACTTACTGTCGTTGGACCACCTGAAGCAGGGCATCGGGCTGGTCGGTTACGGTCAGAAGGATCCACTCGTCGAATACAAGAAACAGAGTTTTGATCTGTTTCAGGAGATGCTCGATCGAATCGATACATCAACAATCCGATCGTTGTTCAACTTGCAGGTTGTTTCCGAGCAGGCCGCCGAGAGCTTGCAGCAGCGACGCGCTCGGCGGCCTGCATCTTTGCGGTTCACTGGACCAAATCAGGGTGCAGCTCCGGCAGGAGAGGAAGACGGCAAAGTAAAGACGGTCGTCAGAGACCAGCCGAAGGTCGGACGCAACGAGCCATGCCCATGTGGCTCCGGTAAGAAGTACAAAAAGTGCCACGGCATCAACGCCTAAACCTCGTGCTTGGTGCTTTGTACTTGGTACTTAGTTCTTGACCAACCACTAAGCACCAAGTACAAAGATCACTTTGATCCCGGAAATCACATCCACCAATCCAGTAGTCCAAGCCATAATCAGTGGCAGTGCTCCGCAACCTGCTCGTCTTGCAGCCGCACGCGGAATGTTGCCGTTGCCACAGAATGATCTGCTGGAAGTACTCGTTGCTCTCACGAACAGCGACGACGCGCCAATTGCCGCAGCCGCCACGGAAACATTGAAAGGTGAAAGCCCTGAGGATCTCTTGATCGCTGCGTCAGGGCAAGACACGGCTCCGGCTGTTTTGGCGTATCTGGCAATGCAGCCGGATGCAAAGCCCGAAGTTTATGAGGCGACGATCCTCAACACACGCACTCCGGACGGTGCGCTGGCGAAGTTAGCCGCGACGACCTCACACAACTCGCTCCTCGAACTGCTCACGATCAATCAGCAACGATTGGTTCGTTGTCCGGAGATCATCGAGGCGATTCTCGCGAATCCAGCGTGCGGCGGCGAAGCGGAAAGACGTGCTCGTGAAACGCGCAAAGAGTTTTTTGAGAAAGAACGTGGCGCGCGCCAGATAGCAGACGAACTCCGTGCGCGCGGTGACACAGCGGCGGCTGAGTTTTTTGAAACGGCGGACTTAACGACTGCTGCGGGAGATTTGACTCTTGACGATGCGTGGCTGATTGCCCAGCACATCGAAGTCTCAGATGCTGATCTCGATGACGCGTGGCTGCCGGCGGAGCGTTATGAAGAACTAATTTCGGAAACTCCGGCCGAGGCTGCTGCCAATGTGCAGCGCATCCTTGAGAATGAGCGCCTGGAGAAGGGCGAGGTTAAGGCTGAGCGAGTCTCGCTGATTCGTCGCATCATGTTCATGAACACGAAGGATCGGATGAAGCTCGCGATGAAGGGCGATCGGGAAGCGCGCAGCATTCTGATCCGAGATTCAAACAAGGTTGTTTCCTCGGGTGTAGTTAACAATCCACGAATTACTGAGCAGGAGATCGAGAATATCGCGTCGATGAGAACGGTATCAGACGAGGTACTACGCCTGATTGCAATGAACCGGACTTGGGCACGCGCCTATCCGATTATTCACAACCTCGCACGAAACCCACGTACACCAATCCCAACCGTGATGAATATCCTGATCCGGATCCGGACTAAAGACCTACTAAATCTGTCGCAGAACCGAAATGTTTCGGAAGCCGTGCGGCGCCAAGCTACGCGGCTGGGACAGGCGAGGTCAGGGGAATAAAGCGGGCTCCAAGATCAATTCGAGTGAAATTTCTAACGGCCCCAACTCAATCTGTCACGAGAATTTTACGAAATCATCGAAATTGTTCTTGACAGGTCACAGCTTCTTCGTATAATTTCACACACTACAAATGCAAGGCTTGTTGGATTGGTTGTGAAGGTCGCTCTTTTGAGTTGGATGGTGCGTTCTGAATACTAATTCGGAATTGTTATCTATACCCGCATAACGCGCCGCCGGTCTGAATCGTCGAGTAGTTGGACGATTCTCATGCTTTACAGCCACCCTGTTTTGAACCCGACCCTGCCCTTTACGCTTTATGCCCCGTCCGGTTCCCTAACGAACTGGCGGGGCGCCCTCTTTTGGTGGCAATTTCAGTTATCGTGCGGACTTTTCGAGGACTTCGACTTCGCGCGGTTCTGCGCCAATCGGTTCTGTCGGACCAGCCTGGCCGCTCATTCGTCGGAAGAGTTGCTCGTACTGGTCTACCACTCCGTCCCAGTCGTAATGAGTCTGAATTCGTTGCTGCGCACGATGCCGGTATGCTTGGACCAGCGAGCCATCCCGCAAAACTCGCTGTAACTTTTCAGTCAGATCAAATTCATCGATGTACGGAACACCAGCTTCGCCGACCACTTCTATGTTTTCCGGCGTTGCGAGCGTCAACACACAATTTCCGTAGCCCATCGCCTCAAGTAACGCCGGATGGGTGCCGCCGACTTCCGTCGCATGAACGTAGCAGTAAGCATTTTGCTGAAGAGCGCGATAATCCTGTCCAAACACAAAACCAGTGAAGATGATTCGCTTGTCCCCACGCGCACGGGCTTTCAGACTGCTGATGTATTGTTCCGCGTAAGGTGCGTCGCCCACTATCAGGAGCCGGTAAGCCGTCCGAACTTTCTTGAACGCTTCAATTACGAGATGAGCATTGTTCTCAGGTTCGAGCCGAGAGACATATAAAACATAGCGATTCGGTTCCACTCGCCATTTGCGCACCGTCTCACGATCCGGCCGGCGTTCAACTTCGCTTCCGTAAGCGATCATGGTCGAAGACGCATTGTGTCGGGCGAGATAATAATCCTGAATCACCTGCGCGTCGGTGACGATCTCATTCGGCAACAACGTCGACAGGTATTCCGCCAATCGATAATAACGACGTCCCAGCGAGCCCCATTTTTTACGTTTGTGCTCGAGCCCGTCGACATTGATCGCCACGGGCGTTCCGGTCAGTCGCAGGATGGGGCTAAACGGGGCGTTGGCACAGTTGCAAATCAGGGCTGCGTCAAAGCGCCCTGAAACCGCATGAACTGCTGAGAGAAAAGTGTGAATAACTGTGTCGAAATACTTATGCCGGATAGTGGGTAGGACTTTGAGCTTGACGCCGTGATATTCCAACTGTCTGGGCGAAACATAGTGAGCGCGGCAATACACGGTGACATCGTGACCGCGAAGAACCAGACGTCTGGCGAGGTGCTCCGCGAAGGTTTCAAATCCTCCGTAGCTGGCGGGAATACCTCTCGTTCCGAGAATTGCAATGCGCATCAGTCTAAGATTGTAAGGACGCGGATCGTGCCACTTCCTGGTAGACCCGCAAAGTTCGGCGAGCTGTTTCTCGCCATGTGAATGCGCTGGCCCGTTCCTGGCCCTTTTGACTCAACTTCGCGCGTAACGCCGAATCGTTCATCAGTTTCCTGATGGCGCCGGCAATCGCGTCGACATCGAATGGATCAACTGTCAAACCTGCATCGCCGACGACTTCCGGCAAACTGGTCCGGTTACCTACGATCACGGGAGCGCCACACTTCATAGCCTCCAGCGGTGGTAATCCGAATCCTTCAAAGTAAGACGGATAAACGAAACAAAGAGCCGATGAATATAGTGCAGGAAGATCTGATTCCGGCACATATCCGGTCAAAATCACCGTATTTTTCACGCCCAACTCATCCAAAGCACGCAAAGTTTCATCATAAAGCCATGCGCACTTTCCCACGAGAACGAGTTTAGGCAGCCTATCTGCTGAACCATCTCCTCGCAATGATGCATAGGCTTTGACCAGCCGTGCGAGATTTTTGCGAGGCTGAATAGAACCGACCGACAAAATGTAGTCGCCGTTTATCCCGTAATTGTGTCGCACGCGTTGCAGTTCCCTTTCGTCAGTGACCGTACAAAAGTGATCTGGTGCGGCGAGCGGTATGGCTTCGATCCTATCAGACTCGATGCCGTAAGTTTCCATGATATCGCTGCGTGTATGTTGAGACAGCGAAAGGATCCGTGCGGCACGACGGGCAGAATGCCGCACTGTCAATCGTAACTGCGTGCGGCTTCTGCGTTTGAAAGTCTGTGGCAAGTGCTCAAACGACAGGTCATGAATACTGACCACGACCGGACACGGGCAAAACGGTGGCGCCGTAAACTGCACGTGCAAAACATCAACCGGATGTTTGCGTAATTCAGCACTGAGTGTCAGGGGAATTCTGATTAACGGCGTGTGAGGAAGAGTGGAGCGAACTTTGAAATTGGACCAGCGATTACTGAACCGTTCGCGTGCCTCGTTGGTGGTGACGTAGATCGTGTAATTGTTAACGCTATCGATCTGCGCCAGAGATTCGATCAGATTGACGGCGTAACTTTCGTTGCCTCCAAGCTTCGTCCCAACGGTGTGAGCATCGATAGCGATACGGATGACAGGGTTTGCCAGGTTTTCAGGATTTACAAGATCTGCTTTCAATCCTGTAAATCCTGTCAAATCTAATCAATCCTGTCTATTTCTTTCCTGCAGCGGAGGCTTGCGAGTCGTCGGCGTGGCCTCGCGTATCGCGCTCCCGAATGCGTGCGGCTTTACCGCGCAGTCCGCGCAGGTAGTAAAGCTTAGCTCGTCGTACGCGTCCTCGTTTTACGAGGTCGATGTGGTCGATGATCGTTGCGTGCAGTGGGAAGATTCTTTCAACACCAACGCCAAAACTGGTCTTTCGCACAGTGATTGTTTCACGTGCGCCGCCGTGCTTACGTGCGATCACGACGCCTTCAAAAGCCTGCAGTCGCTCTTTGGTCTCGGATTCCTTAATCCGGACGTGAACACGAACGGTGTCGCCTGGCTGAAACTGTGGAATATTATTACGCAATTGCGTCTCTTCAATTTTATCCAATCGATTCATTTCTCGATGCTCCTTACAAAATCCGCTTTCAATCTTTCAGCAAGTCAGGACGATTGCGTCGTGTTTTTGCGATTGCTGCTTCTCTCCGCCAACGCTCAATCTGAGCATGATTGCCGCTCAACAATACGTCGGGAACTTTCATTCCCCTGAAATCCGGTGGCCGCGTGTACTGCGGATGGTCCAAAAGATCTTCCGAGAACGATTCAAACACGGCCGACGTGTCGCTGCCCAACGCGCCTGGTAATAAACGAACCGTAGCGTCGATCACTACAGTAGCTGCCGGTTCACCGCCCGAGAGCACATAATCGCCGATCGAAATCTCGTCAGTAACCAGCGCGTCCGCGACTCTCTCGTCAACCCCTTCGTAACGCCCGCACAGCAGGACCACTCGCGACGTATGCTCCGAAAGCTCCTGGGCCATCGCTTGTGAAAAGACCCGGCCCTGGGGCGAAAGCAAAACAACTCTCGTACGTGGCGGCAGATCTTCTTTTCTGGAAGCTCCTGTTAAAGCTTCAACTGCAGCGAAGAACGGCTCGGGTTTCAAAATCATCCCGTCACCACCACCAAACGGCCGATCGTCAACAACGTGGTGCTTATCGGTGGTCCACTGCCGCAGATCGTGAGCCGTTATTTCAACCAGTCCGGCATTACGCGCACGCCTCAAAATTCCACAATCTACACCCGCGCGAAAAAACTCGGGAAAGATCGTGATGATATCGAAGCGCAGCATACTTCCAGGGAATCAAAGATCTAAAAGTCCTTCAGGAGGATCGACGACGATCTTTTTTTGCGCCGCGTCGACCTTTACAACGATCGAATCCGCAAACGGTATCAATCGTTCCTTACCACTTTCGTCGGCAACCACGAGGATTTCCGTGCCGCCTGTTTTAAGCACTGATTTGACTGTGCCGATACTTTCGGCGCCAACCTCCACCGTGCATCCTTCAAGTTCCCAATCGTAGTAATGATCCGCCGGCAGCGGAACGCGTTCAGATTCAGGAACAGCAAATTCAAACCCGACCAACTCTTTGGCCGCTTCGACGTCGTTGTAGTCAGCGAGCTTGAGTACGACTCGATCGTTTTGAAACCAGTAATCTTCGAGTCGTTTAATTGTTCGCTCGCCGTGTTGCGAAACAAGAATCAGTTCTTCGACGTCTTCGAACCGGTCGGGAAAATCTGTCAAAAGCTCCGCGACGATCTCTCCCTTGAGGCCGCGCGGTCTGACCGCTCGAGCGATAACCACTAATTCACTCGAGTCGGCGTCCATCTCAGTCATTCAACGATTTCAAGCAGGTACCGGCGGTTCTTTTTTGCACCTGCGATGCGCGCGAGGGATCTCAGCGCGCGGATCGTTTTACCTTGCTTACCGATGATCTTACCCACGTCATTCGGCGCGACACGCACTTCGATGAGCGTGGTTCCGTTGCGCTGCTCGACTTCGCGGATATCTACGGTCTCGCTGTCGTCGACCAGGGCCTTGATGATCATCTCAATGACGTCTCGCATGACAACTCTAATTAGGCCTGCGCTTCAGCAGCTTTTTCGGCCTTTGCGCTCGCCTTGATTAGCCGGTTGACTGTATCAGTCGGCTGCGCACCTTTCTCGATCCAGTAGTTAACTCTGGTCAGGTTGAGTTTGATCTCGGCGGGGTTC
>DASTVU010000105.1:0-4998 GCA_035758935.1 Pyrinomonadaceae bacterium
GAGCTAGGTCTGAAGATTCGCGACAAGCTGAGTGAAACTCATAATGCGATTATTCAGATTCGCGATGTGCGAAAGCAGGTTGAGGATCTGTTGAAACGCGTAGCGGGCCAACCAAACTTCAAAGTCGTCAACGACGCGGGCACGGCGCTGAACAAGAAGCTGACGACGATTGAGGAAACTCTTTACCAGACCAAGAACCAGAGCAATCAGGATCCGCTGAATTTTCCGATCCGGTTGAACAACAAGCTTGCGGCGCTGGGTGGGGTTGTTGGCAGTGCTGAAGCTGCGCCGACAGCGCAGTCGTATGCGGTGTATGACGAAGTTGTGACGCAGATCGATGCGGAATTGCAGAAGCTCGCGCAGGTGATGCGAACCGATGTGCCCGCGTTCAATCAATTGGTGCGCGATCAGAATATTCCGGCGGTCGTTGTGAAACCAGCAGGATCAACTCCGTAACTCGGAACGTACTGTAGTGGCGGCCCTTCGTGGCCGCCCTCGGTTGAACTATGCCTCTTGCCTTACTGGCGCCCGCACCGTGGTCACGATCAAGTACAATTGATGGCAATGAACGAACCCGTAACTGTCAAACAACTGGCTGCGATAACAGAAGCCAAACTCACAGGCGACGAAACAGTTGTCATAACAGACATCAGTCACGATTCGCGTCGCGCCGGCAAGGGATCTCTCTTCGCCGCCGTCACGGGCGCCCTCTTCGACGCTCACAAATTTGTCCCGCAAGTGATGAACTCGGGTGCCGCAGGCGTTCTGTCAGAACGTCCCGCGCCGGAAAATTTCCAGGGCGTGTGGCTTCAGGTCGCTGACATCCGCCGCGCGATGGCGCTCGCCGCCGCCGAAGTGCAACACCATCCTTCACGCGAACTACAACTCGTCGGCATCACCGGCACCAACGGTAAAACAACGACGGCTTATCTAATCGCTTCAATTCCCGAAGAAGCCGGCGAACTTGTCGCAATGACCGGGACCGTGGAATATCGTCTCGGCAAGGAACACTTCAAAGCTGATCGCACCACGCCCGAAGCTCCCGACATGCAACGCCTGCTGCGACGCGCTGTCGAGATTGGTTGTCGCACTGCGGTGATGGAGTGTTCGTCTCAGGCAATGGACTTTCATCGTTGTGACGAACTCGAATATGCAGTAGCGGTCTTCAGTAATCTCACGCGCGATCATCTCGATTATCACAAGACAATGGAGAATTACTGGTACGCGAAACAGCGACTGTTCGACGGTCGTTTGGGATCGCGACCGCGCCATTCAGTCATCAACGTTGACGATCCGTATGGTCTGGAGCTGGCCGAGTCGCTAGAGAAAGATGGATTGCGTGTAATTCGCTATGCCGTTAAAGGCGACGGCGAAGTCACCGCACGCGAGCCGCACTTTTCGTTGAACGGGATGCGCTTTCGACTCTCGACGCCGGCAGGCGAACGCGATTTTCATTCACCGCTCGTTGGTCCACCACACATCTATAACACGCTGGCGGCAGTCGCGAGTGGACTCGCCCTGGGTTATAGCCTCGACACTGTGACGGCGGCGCTGGAGAAGTGTACCGGAGCGCCGGGCCGCTTTGAGCGCGTGCCGCACGACGGTGGTTTCTCGGTGGTCGTGGATTATGCGCACAGTGACGATGCACTCTTGAATGTTTTGCGCACAGCGCGTGACGTTGTTAAGGGAAAGATCATCACCGTGTTTGGCTGTGGCGGCGATCGCGATCGTTCCAAGCGCGCACCGATGGGAGAAGCGGCGGGCAGCCTGAGCGATGTTGTGATTCTTACTTCGGACAATCCGCGTATGGAAGATCCGGAGCAGATCCTTTGTGATGCTGAAGAGGGGATTCAAAAGACAGGGAAGCCGTATCGCAAGATCGCGGATCGCACCGAGGCGATTCACCAGGCTATCTCCGAGGCGCGGGATGGCGATCTCGTGTTGATTGCCGGGAAGGGCCACGAGGACTATCAGATCATCGGTCGCGAGACGTTTCATTTCGATGACAAGGAAGTGGCGAGGGCAGCGTTAGTCCAGAAGGATTAGTTGACGCAAATCCTGTCTAAATAAAACCGAATGCATTTGAGTTCGCTAGTTTTCTCTGTCGTTGTTGCTTTTTCACAGGTGTACGGCGCGCCAACGACGATCGCGACCATTAAAGAAAAATCGATCTCGGAAAGCAGCGGCCTCGCCGCTTCTCGCTCAACACCGGGTGCGTACTGGACTCACAACGACTCGGGCGATGGACCATTCATCTACGCATTCGACACGCGCGGGGATTCGTTCGGCGTCTTTCGCGTGACCGGCGCGGAGGCGCGTGACTGGGAAGACATCGCCGCCGGTCCTGGACCACAGCCCAACAAGTCGTATCTTTATATCGGCGACATCGGCGACAACGATGCGAAACGCGATGAAATTATCGTCTATCGCGTCGCTGAACCGGCACTCAAAGCTACGACTCGCAAACTAACCAAGGCGCGCCCCGGCGCAACTGAGCCCGCGGAAGCAATCAGGCTTAGATATCCAGACGGCAAACACGATGCCGAAGCGTTGCTGGTCCATCCGACCACTGGCAACATATACATCGTCAACAAAGTCCCGATCGCCAATCCTGTAGTTTACGAAGCAACCGCGCCGTTCACTCCCGGCAAGCTAGTCACGATGCGACGCATTGGTGAGATTCGAGTGCCCAGTATTTTTGGCGGTGTTGTTACTGGTGGCAGTGTTTCTCCCGACGGACGCCGCGTTGCGCTCTGCGACTATTTTCAGGGTTACGAGATAGTCTTGCCGTCGGGTAGCAGAGATTTTGACAATATTTGGAAACAGAAAATGATTGGCTTCGATCTCGGCAAGCGCAAACAGGGTGAAGCAATTACCTACCGACTCGATGGCAAAGCATTTCTCGCCACTAGTGAAGGAAAGCAATCGCCACTCATTCAGGTCATACGGAACTAGCCACAAAAACACAAAAGCAAAACTTAATCAGAGGTGTTCTTGGGAAATTCTTTGCGGCTCGATAGAAACCAGTAAACAGGTACACCCAAAAGGATCAGGCCGAGGCCAATGGCTGACTGTCGTGGAGCGTTTCGAATTGTCATTAGGATCAGTGCCGCCGAAACGACCAGGAACAGGATCGGCACGACAGGATAACCCCAGGTGCGGTAGGGACGTTCTGCGTCAGGCTCGCGCCGCCGGAAAATAAAGATTGATCCAGCTACGAGCGCATAGAACAGGGTTAGTGCGAAGATCGCATAGTCAGTGAGGGTGTCGTACTCGCCTGAAAGAGCTACCACACACGCCCAAAAACACTGCACCACGAGAGCTCTGATCGGTACGTGAGTTCGTGGTGACACCTGGGCCAAACTCTTCACGATTAGACCATCTTTCGCGAGGGCGTAAGGTATCCGCGCAGTGGCAAGAATCGATGCGTGAAGGGCGCCGAACGATGAAGTCATCATGGCTGCTGCCATGAGCGTTACCGCAACGGAGCCGAGTAGTCGTCTCACTACTTCCGCAGCCACCGACGACGATGCGGGCACACTCGCAATTTCGGTCGGGGTCAGCACGTGAAAATAACTCAGGTTCACAAAGAGATAGAGTGCCATCACTACGAATCCGCCGCCGATCAAAGCGAGCGGCAGATTGCGTCCGGGATTCTTTACCTCACCCGCGAGAAAAGTGATGTTGTTCCAACCATCGTAAGCCCAAAGCGCACCGATCATCGCAGCAGCAAATCCTGCGACTCCGCCGCCCACGATGTCCACGCCTTCACAAGTTCCGCCGTTATTAAAGAGCGAAAGATTGCCCCAATTGCCATCGCTGTAAAAGAACGCACCCAAACCGACACCAACCAACAACACGACCTTCATTCCGGTGAGCACACTCGCGACACCGCCGCTCACTCGCACTGCGGCGCAGTTAATGAGTGTGGTGATAATGATTGCCAACAGGGCGACAAGCTGAAGCCGAGTAAGTGAGACACTGAAGCCACCGGGAAGCGCGAATGGTCCAAGTACTGTAGGTTTTAGAGCGCCTCCAACCAGGTCGTTGAGAAAGATCGCAAAGCCGACTGCGAGCGCTGCGGCCGAGGCCGTGCGCGCAATGAGGAATTGAGTCCAACCATAGATAAACCCGAGCGGCCGGCCGTAAGCATCCCGCACGATTCCATACTCGCCCGCCGCACGAGGCTTCATCGCGAGCAGCTCTGCATAGGTGAGCGCTCCAGCCATCGCCAGCAGACCAGCCAGAACCCACACGATCAGCGCTTTAACCGGCGTTCCCACATTGCACGTCATCACACGCGCTTTGAGAAACACGCCGGTGCCGATGATGTTGGCGACGTTGACTGAGATTGCCGCGACCAATCCCAGCCCGCGGATCAGTTGTGTGTGTTGAGTTTGCATCAGTATCCGGTGTCGTTCGTGATCAGATCTTCGTACGTGTCGCGGCGTCGAATTAAAGTGGGAACACCGTCTTTACTGATCAACACGGCCGCGGGTAACGGTCGCCCGTTGTAATGAAACATCTGGGCCAGCGAGTAGGCGCCACAGTTCAAGAGTGCCAGCACTTCACCTGGTCCAACGTCTTCAGGCAGTTTGCGATAATCGGGAAGACGCCCCTCGCGTTCAATATCGAAATAGACGTCACCCGAATCGCATAAAGGACCAGCAACCTTGTAGTCTCGCCCGTAAGGCGCACCTGCTCGCGACGCAGAGATCAAGTGGTAGTACCACTTGTAATTGTTCATCGAGAGCATGATGTTGTAACCCGCGTCGGTCAACAACCAGATGTCGTTTGTTTCCGGACGACGCTTGATATTCCGCACTGTCGTAAGCACCAAACCTGCATCGGCAATGACACTGCGCCCGGGCTCCAACAGGATCGTCACCTGATCGAGCAAATGTTCCGCATTCGCAGCACGAGCCGATTCGCGCGCGACTCGCAATGCTTCAGTCAACACTGCCGTTGGCTCAAGGTCAGCGCCAAGCATGTCGCGCT
>DASTVU010000106.1:0-6335 GCA_035758935.1 Pyrinomonadaceae bacterium
CACTCGGTCCCAGCCAGCACTTGCTGATTCGTCGAAAGATCTCTGGTCGTTTGAGACTGGGCCAATACGGCGAAACTCAGCAGTGCCAGGACCACCAGCGTGTATCGCATATTGATACCTCCAAAAAGAAACCCGTATTGAAACCGTTAGGTTTTGCAAAATAATGTCGGGCCGCACACTAAAACTGATAAAGCTGGAAAGGGCGCGTGTAAGCTACAATGCACAGAATGACTTACGATGTCGCAGTTATCGGCGCCGGTGTATTTGGCGCTTGGACCGCGTACCAGCTTCGGCTCGCAGGTGCGTCCGTGCTGCTGCTCGATGCATACGGACCGGGAAACAGCCGGGCCAGCTCGGGCGGCGAGTCACGCATCATTCGTCTGGGCTATGGACCAGACGAGATCTATTCACGCTCCACACAGCGTGCTTTTGGCCTCTGGCAACAGCTATTCGAGAAAACCGATAACCTGTTTCGGAAAACAGGCGTGCTGTGGCTGGCCCATGCGCAGGATCCATACTGCGAAGCTACGCTCGCGACACTGCAACGCTTAAATGCAAATTATGAAAAGCTTGACCATGATGAATTGGCGCGCCGGTTTCCGCAACTCGACGTTGGTCCAATTTCCTGGGGAATACTCGAGCCCGACTCGGGCGTTTTGATGGCACGACGAGCGGTCCAGGCAGTCGTCGCCCAGGCGCGAGCTGATGGCGTTGAATACATCGAAGCAGCAATCACACCACCAACAATCACGCGCGAAAAGCTCAATTCGGTTCAGACAACATCTGGACGTGAAATAGCTGCGGAGCGCTTCGTATTTGCCTGTGGTCCATGGTTGCCAAAATTGTTTCCCGATTTGCTTGGCGAGTTGATTCACGTCACGCGACAGGAAGTTTTCTTTTTTGGTGTTCCATCCGGAGACGAGAGTTTTAATCAAGGTGTGTTACCGACCTGGATCGATTTCAACGATCTCGTCTATGGCCTGCCGAATCTCGATGGCCGCGGTTTCAAACTCGCGATTGATGCACATGGAGCAGAATTCGATCCCGATACGGGTGAACGCGTGGTCACATTAGCCGGATTGAATGCGGCGCGCGAGTACCTGGCCCGCCATCTGCCACGACTCGCAAACGCGCCGGTGACCGAGACGCGCGTTTGTCAGTACGAGAACACGTCGAACGGCGATTTCCTGATCGATAAACATCCCGAATTTGAGAATGTGTGGCTCGTGGGTGGCGGATCCGGGCATGGATTCAAACATGGACCAGTTGTGGGTGATTATGCAGCGGGTATGATGTTGGGCGGCATGAACGCGGAGCCGAGATATAGTCTCGCATCCAAGGAAAGTGTTCGGGAACGGAAAGTATTTTAGACAGGATGTACAAGATTTTTCCGGATTTGCAGGATAGAATGAAATCATGAAGATCTCGGTCGCGATGTGTACTTACAACGGCGCGGATTTTTTGCCGGCGCAGTTGCAAAGTATCCTCGCGCAGTCGCGAAAGCCCGATCAGATTGTCGTTTGTGACGACGGATCGACGGATGAAACTCGCGCTCTACTCGCGAAGTTTGAGAAACAATCGCCGGATACGATTTTGCTTCATTTCAACAAAAAGAATCTCGGCAGCGTCAAAAATTTCGAACAGGCGATCGGGTTGTGTAATGGAGACGTTATCGCGCTTAGCGATCAGGACGATGTCTGGCGTCAAGACAAGTTACAACTCATCGAGGAGGCATTAGGCAAGTCATCATCCACCGCTCTGGTTTTTTCCGACGCGGAGCTCGTCGATGAAAACTTGAGGCCACTTAACCGCCGGATGTGGACCGAGATCGGTTTTGACGCGCACAAAAGAAAACTGCTGCGCAACGGCCGTGCACTCGAAGTTCTGTTACCGGGTTGGACCGTTACCGGCGCTACAATGGCATTTCGATCACGGTTCGCTAACATTTGCCTGCCGGTTCCCGATGGAATTGCGATGATCCACGATGGTTGGATCGCGCTCACGATCGCGGCGGTTGCCGATGTCGTTGCGATTGACGAGCCACTGATCCAGTACCGGCAACATCAAAGGCAACAGATTGGCGCTCCGGAGCGTGTCGAAACAGGGCCAGAGCCGCGCGGTTTAGAAAAATTTGAGACCGCGTTCAAACGACGAAATAGCAGTGCCGACTTATACAAGATCCTGGAAAAGCTCGAAGAACGTCTGGTGGCATTCACAGGCTTTTACGACACTCAGAAGGCGCTTTCGTTTGTTGGCGATTATTCATTTCATCTAAACGTACGCGCGAATTTGCCGCAGCGCAGTCGACTGACGCGTGTGCCCAGCATCTTGCGCGAGCTTCTGAGTCTGCGTTATCACGAATACGCGAATGGGTTCAAGAGTGCCGCGAAGGATCTAGTATCGTAGCCACAAAAAGCACAAAAAGACTGATGCCGTATGACCTCTCAATAATCATTATTAACTGGAACGGCGGTAGTCTTTTAACTCGCTGCGTCGAGACCATTGTCAACTCAGCACCAAAAGTAAGCTACGAAATCGTAATCGTCGATAACGCATCGTCAGACGACAGCCTTGACCAGCTCCGCGCGAATCAAGTTGCGGCACGAATGATCGAGAGCGAGCAACTCCGGATCGTCTTCAACTCCGAAAATCGTGGTTTCGGCGCCGCCAACAATCAGGCCTTCGCGCTAACAGACTCGCGGTTTGTATTTTTGCTTAACAGCGACACGGAAGTTCCGCCTGGAGCCATCGACACGTTGATTCAAAAGCTCACGTCGGATCCAAAGATCGGCGCCTGTGGTCCAAAGCTGCTCAACGCCGACGGCACTACGCAAACGAGTGTTTTCTTCAACCCACCTCGCGTTTGGCACACAATCCTTTCGCAACTGTGGCTTTATCGTCTGCTGCCACGGCGAATGAGAGGCGAGTTATTGTTGGGCTGGCACTGGAGTCATGATCGTGAACGAAGCGTGCCGATGCTCGGCGGCGCGGCGATTCTGGCAAAGCGCGAAATGATCGAGCAGGTGGGTGGCTTCAACGAACGCTTTCACATGTACGCCGAAGACAACGAGTGGTGCTGGCGAATTCGACAAAAGGATTGGCGACTGATGTTTGTTCCAGAGGCGATACTGCTACACCACGGCGCACAAAGCTCCGGGAAGCGCTGGACGCCTGCGGATCAGATTAGGGTGAGACTCAGTGCGGGCTTCAACTTCGAACGCCAGGTTTTGCCGCGCTGGCGTTTAGCCGCCAATCAATTGGCCAACTACATTGTGGTGACCGTACAGATCGCCGGCCGCAAGCTGCTGCGGATCGAACATCCCGAGCTGCACGTGATCATGGAAATGCATCGCGAGCACTTAAAGCGCGCGCTCAGCAACAACCATCATTAATGTCTCAAGGTTTCGCGGTTGCGTTGTAGTCTTCGAGCAGCTTCTGTGCACGAATGCTCGGACTGATCAACGCAAGTTTCTGCGACCAGTCGTAACCACTGAAAACGCCCACCACCTCAGCCTTTGAGTTGTAGACCGGACTTCCCGAAAAACCGTCGCGGCTATCGATCTTCACCGACCAGTACTCCTGTGTGCCAAGCATGTAGTTGCCATAAAAGCTGCCATGGCTCACGACTTTATCGCCGTGTGGGCGCGCGATCAGGAACAGTTTATCGTCTTTAACGGGCGACGTCTGAAAGACCGGGGCTTTGGCATTCTTGGAATTGCGGCACATCTCGAGTAACGCGAGATCGGCCTCTTTATCGACCTTGATGACTTTGGCGCGACAACCGTCAACGAAGACCTTTACAGCAAGCTCGTCATTCGCCTTGAACCCCAGCATTACTTTCTTAGTAGTGCTCAGGTTGCCGGAGATTACGTGATAGGCAGTCATCACCAGGCCATTGCCTACCAGGAAACCTGTCGCATACCCATTGGGCCCAACATCAAACAGGACCGAAATGGCCTGCTCCAACGGGTTCTGCTCTTTCTTTGAGAATTCCAACTCCAGCGACAATGTATACCGCTCTTGTTGCTTAAGCATCCGGTTTGAGCTTTTGCTGTCAGCCACACACACAGGTGCAAGCAGAAGAAGGGCGGCGATACAGGTAAGGCTGCAAAGCTTACTCTTCATCGTGACCTCCGTTCAGGTTCTCTTAAATGCGACTATCTGTGGAAACCGATCCCTAAAGGAAATGAACAAGACTACTTTGTCGCTCGTGGGGGTGCGACAAAGAAAAACTATCTGCTTTTGAACGCTAGCAGGATTTATCCGGGAACAAAGACCGGAGCATTTTAGGCCGCGGCTTGCGGATGTGCAATGATTTTATGCCGATCCACAGATTACACAGATAAACGCAATTAATCTGTGCAATCTGTGGATGCTTTGGTTAGCTGACGGAGGCGTGGCGCTGCTTTGGTTCGTTGATGCGTGTGTAGTCAGGATGAAGGTAAACAATTCTCCCACCAACGATCGTCGCGACCGCGGCGCCAACCATGCGGCGCCCGTGAAAAGGCGTGTTTCGGCTTTTCGATTTTGAACGGCTCACATCGAAAACCCATTCGAGATTCGGATCGAGCAACGTGATATCCGCGTGTGCGTTCGCTTTGAGTGAACCACGATCCGTGAGACCGAAAATTCGCGCGGGATTCGTCGAACACATTTGCACAACGCGTTCCAGGTCGATTAATCCGGCGTGTACGAGATCAAACGCTAGGCCAACCGCGGTTTCCAGACCGGTGATTCCAAACGGCGCCTGGTCGAATTCCAATGCTTTCTCATCCATGTGGTGTGGCGCGTGATCGGTGGCCATTGCGTCGATCGTGCCGTCTTTTATTGCTTCGTGAACAGCATCGACGTGTTCCCTGCTCCGCAATGGCGGACTCATTTTCGTGTTTGTGTCGTACTCCGCCACGGCCTCGTCTGTCAGGCTCCAATGATGTGGAGTCACTTCGCAGGTGACGTTGACACCCTCCTGCTTTGCCCGGCGGATTGCTTCGAGTGCGCCGCGTGTTGAGACGTGAGCAATATGAACTTTCGCTTTGGTTAGTTTGGCCAGGACACAGTCGCGCACAACGTCAACGTCTTCTGCCGCCGCAGGCATTCCACGCAATCCCAGAATCAACGACCAACGTCCTTCGTGCATCACGCCGCCCGCGCTTAACGACTGATCCTGACAGTGATCCACCACCGTCAGATCGAAGCCGCGAGCGTATTCCATTGCTCTCCGCATCATGGAAGATGTCGGGACAGGTCGACCATCATCCGACACCGCCACAATCCCGGCGTTTTTCATCTCGCCCATTTCCGCGAGCTCTTTGCCGTTGCTTCCTTTTGTAGTTGCGCCAATCGGAAAGACGTTTGCGAGTTTAGCCGCCTGACCTTGTTCGACAATAAACTTTGTTACCGCAGGATTGTCATTTATCGGATCTGTGTTCGGCATCGCACAGATGCTGGTCCAGCCACCCGCGACCGCAGCCGCTGCGCCGCTGGCCACTGTTTCCTTGTACTCCTGACCCGGTTCACGCAAATGCGTATGCATGTCGATGAAGCCGGGCGCGACGACCAATCCGGTAGCGTCGATGACGTGCGCCTGTTCGGGCACGGGCTCGCCGCGATCAAGCAAACCGACTACACGGCCGTCTTCGATCAGCAAACTTCGACCGCCGGTGTTGAGTTGCTGCGCGGGGTCGATCACATAACCATTTGCAATCAGCAGCTTCATTCGTGGTTTATTCCTCAATAGTTTCAGGATGGCTGCCGCCGGCGAGTAGATAAAGCACCGCCATGCGCACAGCGACTCCGTTTGTTACTTGATCGAGAATCAACGAGCGACTGCCATCCGCAATCTCCGAAGAGATCTCAACGCCGCGATTCATCGGTCCGGGATGCATCACGATGGCATCAGACGCGGCGCGTTCGAGATGTCGTGGTTGCAAACCATAGTGAACGGCATATTCGCGCATTGACGGAAAGAACGCAGCGTCCTGTCGCTCGCGTTGAATCCTCAGAATCATCACTACGTCGGCCCCGTCAATCGCGTCTTCGAAGTGTTTCTCGATTCGCAGTCCGCTTTCAACGAGTTCAGCAAACTCTTCGGGGACTAGAGTTCCTGGACCACCGACACTGACATTCGCGCCCATTTTTGTGAGCAGGTAGATGTTGGAACGAGCGACGCGCGAATGCAGAATGTCGCCGACGATCGCGACTTTTAACCCTTCAATCCGGCCTTTGTACTCACGAATTGTGAGCGCGTCGAGCAAAGCCTGAGTGGGATGCTCATGCGCGCCGTCGCCTGCGTTAACAATCGGCGCGTTGGTCATCTTCGCAAGATGCTGTGGCGC
>DASTVU010000107.1:0-3875 GCA_035758935.1 Pyrinomonadaceae bacterium
ATCCGCCGGAACGTACGTTGCTATTGAGTGACGGCGTATGTGGGCCCGGTAGACGGACTTGGCCCAAACAGAGAGGAGAGAGGTATGAAAACACTTGTTTTTGGTTTGGTACTGCTTTGTACTCTGGTCTTCGGCAGTGTGTCATGGAAAAGCACCGCCGCAGCTGATGTTCAAAAACGCAGAGCAGTGACGGAGTTTACTAGTCCCGTTATCGTCAATGGCGTTGTTCTTAAGGGTAAGTATCTGTTTGTGCACGACGATGCGGCAATGAAACGTGGTGACGCATGCACATACATCTATAAGGGCGAAGCCGAAGTGCGTGACCACCTGGTCGCTTCATTTCACTGCATTCATGTAGAACGCACGAAGGCGAAAAACTTTATCTGGCGATCGCGTCAAACAGCACCGGGAGTCGTAGAACTGCTCGAGTTTCAATTCAGCGGAGAAACCGCAGCACATGGCGTACCCCTTGGGGACAAAATTGCCGTGGTTCCGTTAGTGAATTAAGTAGTGTCGTTCCTGATCAATATCGTGTGCTGAAGATGGAAGGGCGATATCGAGTACCTTCAATGGCCAGAGTCGCCCCTTCGTCAACATCCAAATGTCTCCACAGGCATTGCTGTTTGACCCAAGCGAGCGGTAACAAGACTTCTTGAAATGTCGAGAATCAAAAACCTCGTTTAGAGGACATTCGACTTTGGCTGAGCACAACTAACAGGTTTGTCTTCGTCGAGTAATAGTCTGATCCTCAACCTCTCGGTTATAGCCGCGGTGATTTCCTGCTGAACGATCAGCACATCAGAGGTTTTGGTGTGATACTGTTCGCCCCAAAGCTGCCAACCGTTCATTACGTCAACCAGCTCCGTTCTGACAATCAGCCGGTCACCCAGTCGAAGAATTCTCCCGACCAACACCGAGCGAACACCTAGTTTGTGTCCAACAGTGAGCGGATCGATGTGGCATCGATGACACGAGTACACCAGGTGCCGCGCCATCACCCGCAAGTCACCCGATCGCGAGAGACTATTCGTGATGCTTTCCATCAATCCGGCGGAAAGATACTCTCCGGCTGAACCACATCCCTCGTTCTCAAAGGGCAATACCGCCACCGACCTAACGACCCCATTGGTATCGCTATGACCGTTGCCGAAATGCGGTCTCTCTATCTGTTTTTCACAAACAAGCTCTGAAACTGGAGCCACAAACCGATAACCTTGTTTCGGCACGGTCTCAATCGCTTGCTCTTCGGTTTCGCCTTCGTCAAGGGCCTTTCTCAAGCCCGCGATGTTCACGCTCAGGTTGGCCTCTTCGACAAACACATCGGGCCACACTTCTTTCAACAATCTCTCTTTAGTAACCAGACAACCTTTGTTTTGAATCAATACGAGCAAGACGTCGAACGCTTTCGGTGCCACTCGTACGGTTTTGCCGTTGCGCGACAACTGGCGTTCCGCTTCGTCAAGGCAGAAAGAACCGAAGTAGTAGATATGGTTTGGCCCACGCGCCAACGTGTTTGACACCGCGGCCTTTGGAATTCTTTTGGATTTCTTTTGCAACTTTCTAAGGACTGGCATGAGGAACTCCGGTACTGTGCGGTCGTTCTCCCCGACACAACAGATTAGCGAGCAAAAAGGACCAGCGCGTAGATGAGCAGAGCGATGGCCGGCGACAGAGATCGCATGGTTCTTGAGTAATCGAGGCTTTGTCTCAATAAGTCGGGATCGCTGCTTGGACGAGGTCAGTACCGTAACGCGGTAGCGTCGGGTGAGTCTTGGAAATGCAAATTTCGGTTACTGATGTAAAACGTCGACCCGACGCTACCGCGTTACGGTACTGACCTTGTCCAGCAGTGACCTTTGAGGCAAAGCCGGTAATCGAATCAGTTAGAGGCGCGGGGAGATCGAGGCGCGTGAAGATATGTGTCGCCACCCGCAACGGTCAAGAGGTTTGGGACGAACGACACAAACGAGCACTTAATGAGGACTACAGGAATGCTGGAAGCGATTTAATGAAAACTTGATCCTGTGGGACTCCGCGTCCGAATACAAAAAGTTCTCCCCGAGCTTTTCTCACCAGCAAGTGCTGACAACCACAAAAACTACACCTCCATTGAGCAGGTTGAGAAAGAGGTAAGAGATGAGAATTCAACAGCAGAGCCGTCAGTTCGAAATGTCATTTGTGAGCCTTACATTGTTGTTAATCATTCTGATCAGTTGCTCGCAAATGGTCCAGGCGCAGCAAAAAGACGACGAAGGAACGAAAACGCCTTCGACCGAAAGCAACAATGCGCCCACGCGGCCGACCGTCAACTTCAACATTCTCACGCTGATGAATGGTGAATATCTCGAGATGTTCGGCGCGAACAACAGTCGCGGCATTCTACGCGGCCACCCGACGATTCCTGGAGCTGAATTTGGAACGACGACTGCCGATCCACTCATCTTTTCGACGAACGGCGTTGAGCGCATGCGAATCTGGCCGGCCGGCAATATCACCATAGGGACGACCCTTAACAATCAGAACGCCGCCTTCGATTTCCATACCTCCTCAGCAGCCACCTATGTGACAACCGGAACGAGTCCCGCACGACTCCGTCTCATTAACACTGATGCAACGCTTAATAACGTGATGGAGATCGACCTTGGATCGGGGGACACCGCCGGCGGAGTGGTGACTCGAGCTAAGCTCGCCAGCATTGCCACCAATAACACGCCGGGAGCAACGGCCGGCGACTTTATCATCGGCTTGCGCAATGCCGGAGTCCTCTTTGAAAGCACGCGCTTTGCTTCAAATGGTAACGTCGGCATCAATGTAACTGCTCCCAACGCAAAAATACACGCAACTGGAGTCGGCGTTTGGGGAACTGCTGCTTTTGGTGGCACAAACTTTATAAGCCACTTCAATTTTGGTGCCGACGCCACTGAAGATACGTACATCCGCGGCGGCAAACCGACATCGCGCGTAATCATCGGTGACGTTAACTCAGGGAACGTCGGTGTCGGTACTTCCAGTCCGACGGCGAAGCTTCACGTCGCAGGCTCGGGAAGGTTCACAGGCAATCTGGTCGTTGACGGCAACATCGCTGCGAAATATCAGGACGTCGCCGAATGGGTCCACGCTGCTCAACAACTGGCTGCGGGCACGGTGGTAGTCCTCGACTCAAACAAATCAAACCAGGTCATCTCTTCAAGCGAAAGCTACGACACGCGAGTTGCCGGCGTGATCTCGGCCCAACCGGGAATCACACTCGGCGAAAAGAGCGACGACAAGGTGTTGGTTGCTACCACTGGCCGCGTCCTCGTCAACGTCGATGCGACGAACGGTCCAATTCAGATCGGCGACTTGCTGGTCACCAGCGATCGCGAAGGCTTCGCGATGAAGTCAGCGCCGGTGGAAATCGGCAGTGCCCGCATTCACCGCCCAGGAACATTGATTGGCAAGGCACTCGAGCCGTTGGCCGGCGGCACGGGGAAAATCCTCGTGCTCCTCAGTCTGCAGTAACAAGCTCAACACGTTCCTGAGGCTGTCGCATTGTGGAGGCAATCATGAAGACACGAGTTGTTAGTCGCTTGCTTGAAACCAGTCCCTTTGTATTTCGCAGTCACTTACGGTTGATCGTGGGAGGTTTGCTGATGGCCCTGGCCGTCATCGCCATCAGCGCGCCCTCAAGTGTGCAGAGCGGCGCCGCGGTATTTCTCAATCCGCCGGCTCTCATGGTGACGGCGACTTCGAACACCAGCATCACGCTCAGTTGGACGGCGCCTTTTGGTGCGGATGAGTACGCGATTGAGCGCGGCGACAGTATGTCTGGTCCATTCAAAAATCTCGATTTAATTGCGGGCACGACGTTCACAGACATTGGAGTGACGAGTCAG
>DASTVU010000108.1:0-8329 GCA_035758935.1 Pyrinomonadaceae bacterium
CGTCGGCGGCCTCGTACGCAAGAAAGTGTCGGACTATCCACTGGAAAAACTGGAAGAGCTCGTGCTTTCAGTCGCTCAGCAACACCTCAAGACAATCGAGTATTTCGGGGCGGCTATCGGCTTCTTTATAGGTGTCGCACAAGCAATCTACTTCTGGTTCACTTACAATCCGGGCAGGTAAATCGCCACAGATGAACACGGATGAAACGGATTTCTGATAAAAAGCGTAATCCGTGTTCATCCGTGAAATCCGTGGCTGATTGAGGAGGAGCTCATGTATTGCGCAAGTTGCGGCACGCCGCTCACGCAAGGTCTAAGTTATTGCAACCGCTGCGGAACCAGCCTGCAGAAACGCTCAGAGACCAACACCGGAGCGATCAGCGCCTTTCTCACCGCGATTACACTGATCGGTGTCGGAGGCTTGGGGCTTATGTTTGCCGGAGCACTGGTTTTGCGCAGAGGAGCGAACCTGAGTCAGGAGTTGATTGGATTCTTCATGTTGTTTACGTTTCTGATCGTCGGCATGATCGAGGTTATGCTGGTCAGAAACCTTTCCAAGCTCATGGGTGCTAAAGAAGACAAGAAGAACTACTTCCCTGCTCCGCAAACCATTTCAAACGATTTGCGACTGCCACAAGGAACGCCGTTCGGTGAACCAGTTTCGAGCGTCACTGAAAACACAACTCGGACGCTGGAGTATTTGCGCCGCGATTCGTAGACGAGGAGAAACTCCAATGAAGAAGCTTGCCCCGTTTTTTTTGCTACTTTTGTTGTTGCCGGTTCTGGCTGCCGGCTGTCATCACGGCCGGTTCACTGAGATCAAAGGTAACGGCAAACGGGAGCTGCAAAAACGCCAGGTGGCCGCATTTACTTCCATCTCGACCAACGGAGCTTTCACGATCGAAGTCATCTGTCAAAAAGATCTGAGTCTCGAGATCGAAGGTGATGAGAACGTGCTCGGTTTTGTTACGACGGAAGTCGGTAACAACATACTGCGTCTCGAGAACAAGCAGAGCTACTCCGTCTCGGAGCCGATACGAGTGCGAATATCTGTTCCTAATCTGGAGGGGCTCGCGGTCAACGGCGCCGGGCACATCGACGTCAAGGGAATGAACAACGATAAATTTGAGATTGATTCGAACGGTGCGCCAACGATTATCATTTCGGGAACGACAAAGATGGTCGACATCGCTGCGAATGGCGCCGGAAAGGTTGACACTCAGAATCTGCACGCGACGCGCGCAGTTGTTGACGCCCGAGGCGTGGCGAAAGTCGATCTCGACGTCTCAGACCAACTTGATGTCGAGATCTCCGGTCCATCTTCAGTGACTTACAAAGGCAATCCGGCAGTGAACAAGAAAATCCAGGGCCCAGGTAAATTAACCAGAAGAGACGGCGAAGGCGCTTAACCACGATCCTATCCACAGATTACGCAGATTCTATTGTTGCGGCTCTTTTCTGTTGACATTACACTCACGAGTGAATAACTATTTGCCATCATCGAAAGGAGCTTAGTTCCCCAATGACCTACGTAGTTGTTGAATTATGCGTCGATTGCAAGTACACCGACTGCGCAGCTGTTTGTCCTGTTGAAGCATTTCATGAATTAACGGATCGTCTTTACATCAATGCCGACACTTGCATCGATTGCGATGCGTGCGTGCCGGAATGTCCCGTGGAAGCAATTTTTGCCGACACTAATGTGCCTGAGAACTACGCTCATTGGACCCAGATCAACATAGACGAAGCTCCAAAGTATCCGATTATCAGCCAGAAAATTCCTGCCCTCCACGGACCGACTTGTACGGGCCCAGAAGAGTGAAGGGCGGTACATCGAAAGTAGAGCTTTGAACTTGGTACTTGGTGCTTTGTTAAAACAAAGAACCAAGTACTAAGAACAAACTCCCGTTAGTACGTCATGTCATTGAGAGCTGCATTAATCCTCATTCTCATCTTTGGCACATCAGCCTTCGCTCAATCGGGTAGACGTAAAGGTCCAGTTGCGGCGCCGGCTCCGACGCCGACACCTGAAGCAACTCCATCACCCACGCCGTCTTTACCGTCGCGATCTTTAGTAACCGCCGACAAGGATCAGGACTATCGCTGTACAGATGACGGCACACTCGCACATCTCCTCGATCCACCAACAGTGACCGCTTTCACGACCAAGGAAGTCGACGTCAAAGCGGGAATCACAGAGCGGACTGAGCCCAAATACACTCGCGAAGCTCGACGCATAGGCGTTCAGGGAGTCGTGACTCTCAAACTTTTGTTACTCCCGAACGGAAAGATCGACCGCATCAGAGTCGTGAGACGTCTTCCTTATGGTCTCACTGAAAACGCTATCCTCGCTGCATGTGAGATCAAGTTCAAACCTGCGATGAAGGCCGGTCAGCCCGTAGCCCAGTGGGCGCAAATCGACTACGGCTTTCGTCTTGCTGAATCCTCCATCTTTGGTCCGTAGGAATTCTTATGAAGCGTTTTATTTTCCCCTTTGCAGTTAGCCTCTGTCTTCTGGTCGTAGTTTCCCAACACACCACGGTATATGCGAAAGACACGTGGGTCAGCGTGCGTACTAAAAACTTTTTCATGCTCGGAAATGCGGGCGAAAAAGAGATTCGGAAAGTCGGACTGAAGCTCGAGCAGTTTCGTGAAGTGTTCACACGACTGTTCCCCAAGTTGAAGTTCAACACACCCGTACCAACCACAGTCATCGTTTTCAAAAGTCACAGCTCGTACGATCCTTTCAAACTGCGACAAAATACCGCCGGCTATTTTCAACCTGGATCTGACGTCAACTACATCACTCTGACAACGGAGTTACACGGCCAACAGGATCCTTTCACCGTAATCTTTCACGAATACACACATCTGCTCGTTGAGAACACTTTCGAAAGCGCTCCCGTGTGGTTCAACGAAGGTCTCGCCGAGTACTACAGCACCTTCAGCATCACCGACGATCAAAAGATTGCGCTGGGCATGCCGATCGGTAGTCACGTGTTCCTGCTACGCGATAGCAAGATGCTGCCGTTGCGGACGCTGTTTGAAGTCGATCACAAGTCGCCACACTATAACGAGTCGAAAAAGTCGAGCATCTTTTACGCGCAATCGTGGGCGCTGATGCACTACCTGATCATCGGCAAAGCCGGGAAGGTCGAGCAGCTCGGTAAATTCATGGAGCTACTGAGGACGAAAGTGCCGATGGAACAAGCGTTCCAACAAGCTTTCGAAATGCCTTTCGAAGCGATGGAAAAGGACCTGCGCGAGTACGTCAAGAAGGACCGTTACAACATCATCAACGGACATTTTGACAAGAAAATAGAGCTCGATACCACTACCGAAGCGACGCAGTTGACTGAAGCCGAAGCGCAAGCCTATCTGGGCGATCTGTTGTTGCACAGTCACCGCAAGGATGCATACACCTATCTTGAAAAAGCGCTGAAACTTGATCCAAACCTGACGATGGCGCACGCAGCGCTCGGCATGGCTTACTTCCGTGAAGGCAAGGTCAACGAGGCACACGCGAGTCTTGAGCGCGCCGTGGCTGGTGACTCAAAAAACTACCTGGCGCATTACTATTACGCTTTCACTCTCAGTCGCGCGAATCCTAACGTAGGACCAATCAACACAGGTTATCCACCGGAAGTAGTAACGAAGATCAGAGAACACTTGCAGAAAGCGATTGCACTGCGACCCGACTTCCCCGAGTCGTACAACCTCCTCGCATTCATCAGTCTGATTACGGGTCAGGGGATCGACGAATCGATCGCGTCAATGAAGAAACTCCTGAGCAATTCACCCGGGAGGCACGACTTCATCTACATGTTGGGCCAGCTTTACCTGCGAAAGGAAGATTACAGGATGGCCCGTGAACTTCTCGAAGTAATTGCGAAATCAAATGCCGAAGAACAGATTCGCGGACATGCGGAGCAGCTACTGAAAGAGATTCATCGTTACGAAGAGGCCAAACGCAACGGCGGTAGGATGGTGTTCGATTCAGAGCCTGGTCCAAATGCTACTAGAGTTCAGGAAACGGATCCTTCTGTTTATTTGCGTGAGGTGCTGCGAACACCCGGCGAGGGCGAAACTCAATTGCAAGCGACGCTCGTGAAGATCGAATGCGAGCCAAAGGGCATTGTGTTCGTAGTTCAAACTGCAAATGGTTTGTTGCGACTGCGAACCGAGAATTTCGAAGACATCAGCCTCACCACCTACGACCCAAAGGTCGCGGGTGAAATCACATGCGGCGCGCGGAAACCCGAGAATGTGGTGATTGTTTGTTACCTGCCAAATACAGACAAGAAAGTCAAAGCTGATGGGGTTTTGAAGTCGATCGAATTCGTCCCCGCAGAGTTCAAACTCAAATAAACTTTCTTCACGTATAGGACTTATAGACCTATTAAAATCCAACCCTCACATGCCTTCCGTATATAGATCGAGTTCTACAAATCAGTTTCTTTCAAGGAAGGTGTTACCGTGAAAAGAGTTTTGTTCATGGTGCTGCTTGCCGTGGCATCAATCACATTTCTGAGCCAACAAGCTCAGGCTCAGATGAATTCAATGGACGACAATCCGATGGTTGGCGGTGCGGCGATGTTCAAGTCGAAAGACATCGTTGACAACGCCGTCAACTCAGCGGACCACACGACGCTCGTCGCTGCAGTGAAAGCTGCGGGACTTGTCGATACACTCAAGAGCAAGGGGCCGTTCACCGTATTTGCTCCAGTTAATTCCGCGTTCGATAAGCTGCCGGCGGGCACAGTCGACACGTTGTTGAAACCAGAAAACAAAGGGATGCTTACCAACATCCTGACGTATCACGTCGTCGCGGGCAGATTCGATTCGAATGCAATCGCGAAGAAGATCAAAGCGGGTAATGGAAAAGCGTGGTTGAAAGCTGTCAATGGCGGAACGTTGACGGCGTGGATGGATGGAAACTCGATCGTGATCGCTGATGAAAAAGGTGGACAATCGCGAGTGACGATCGCGAATGTGTACCAGTCAAATGGTGTTATTCACGTAGTCGATACAGTCCTGTTACCCAAGTAAATTAGCCACAGATAAACGCGGATAGACACGGATCAGAAATAAAAACGTATTCTGATCCGTGTCATCCGTGTAAATCCGTGGCTTACTTTTGTTGTTGGCCCTCGGTAGCGATGTTGCGCTTAGAGCCATTCAACTGCTTCATCAACTCTTCAACCGCAGCCTCGAGTTGACGATCGCGACCAGCAAGCGTGTCCTCGGGTTTGTTATCGACGAGCATGTCAGGCTGGACGCCGTAGTTTTCCATGTTTGTGCGTTTCTGATCTGCGAGAAATACACCAACGCCGGGTGTGCGCACAGTCGATCCATCGATCAAGCTGTAACTGCCGGTACCGATAACAGCGCCCATCGTCGGCGTGCCAATTACTTTCCCGAGACCCAACGCACGGAAGCCCGCCGGGAACATCTCCGCATTCGACGCTGAGCGCCAGTTTTGCAAAACGACCTTCGGTCCGAAGAAGCCTGCAAACGGACGACCCGTCGCTTCAGTCCCGCGCGGCTGCCACACCTGATACTGGCGTTGGACCAGAATCGCAAGCAGCTCCTGCTCGATGTTACCGCCACCGTTCCAGCGTTGATCGATGACCATCGCTTCCTTGTTGCGATACTCGCGCAGCTCTTTCTCAAACCTGCGCAGCGATGGTGGATTCATCGCCTGGATATGCAGGTAACCGATGCGACCGTTGGAAAGCTCATCCACTTTCTTCCGGCGATCTTTCACCCATCGTTCATAACGCAACTGGCTGTACGCATTTCCCGAAATCGCTTCAATGCGCGTATTCCACGCACCATCGTCCGCGGGTTTCGAGTTGAACGTAACATTGACCTTTCGGTTGAGACGCTGGTTCAAGAGCTGCCAGTATTCGTCGCCAGCCTTGACCTGTTTGCCGTCGATCGCGAGCAGGTAGTCGCCAACCTTCACGCGCACCCAGTCTTTATCGGCTGGACCATCTTCGTAAATGTATGCAACGCGATAACGACCCGCTGCTGTGTCCGGCTCGAGCTCGATACCGAGATGCGAGGTCGCAACACCACCACCGCCTGGCCCACGTGGTGGCGGCGCAGCGCCTGTGTGTGAAGCGTTCAACTCACCAATCATCTCGTTGATGATGTTGAGCAACTCCTGACGATCGCCGACGAAGTCGACGAGCGGACGATACTTCGCACGCGCAGCATCCCAATCCACACCGTGCATCTTCGGGTCGTAGAAACGATACTTCATCGTGCGCCAGCCATCGTCGAACATTTCCGCCCATTCGGCCGGACGATCGACGCGAACGCGAACGTTGAAGTTGATACGCCGGCGTCCGCCGCCACCTGCTCCTGCGCCCTGTCCTGTTCCCGCTCCGCCGCCAGCTCCTGCACCGGCGCCTTGTCCTGCACCTGCTCCAGACGCAAGCGCTACTGAATAAATCGCGTCGCGTTCACGGAAGAAAAGCGTGCGGCCATCGCGCGAGATATTGAGATTGGAAATTCCGCCGCCGAAACCGCCGCCCCCGCCCGGACCATCGGTGCCTTCATTAGGTGGTTGACCGGCAGTAATTCTGGACAAGCGACGGCCGTCTTCCTGAATTGAATAAATAACCGGAATGCTTGCCGGCCCTGCCGGTTCAGTCGTTACGAAAACGATCGTGCGGCTGTCGGGAGTGATGGTGTAGTTGAGAACCGGAAACGGCATGCGTGTGATTTGTCGTGTGCGGCGCTTCAGTCCATCAAAATCGATCTTGATCTCGCGTGGCGGACGGTTGGCCGGCGGTCCGCGTCGCGGTGGCGCCGCTCCCGCGCCTTCCGCGCCTTCACCAGCAGGTTGCTCCGGCGTTTGCGCTTCACGCTCTTCAGCGTCGTCGGGATCACGCTCCTGGCGTTCCAGCCAAACTGAGTAGAGCTGAACTGATGGTGTGTTGCCGCCAGTACCCTCAACGCGCTGGAAGAAAAGCTTCCTGCCGTCTGGTCCAAATGTCGGGCTGCCGTCGTTGGCTGAATCAAACGTGACCTTGTGCGGTTCTTTCTCCTGACCCGACGAAGCGATCATATACACATCGTTCGTGCGTGCTGCGTCCGCCTTCGAGTAGGCAATCCACTTGCCGTCGGGCGACCACGCCGGCATTCCGAAACCGCCGTAGCGCGAGGTGTCGAGAACGACAACTTGTTTTGTGGCAACGGTCAGTTTGCGCAGGTTGTTGTCAGACGAACCGAACGCGATCTCTTTGGAATCGGGAGACCAGCTATAACCAAACTTCAACGCATCGATGTCTGTGAGTTTCTGCGCCGGCGCCGAACCATCAATCGGCACCACGTAGAGTTCTTCGCGGCCGCTTTGATCGGAAATGTACGAGAGCCACTTGCCATCAGGTGAATATTCAACCCCGCGGTCACGAGCCGCTCCTTCGGTGAGTTGCTTCAGATCGCCTTCTTCAACCGGCGCCGTAAAGATCTCACCATGAACTGAGACTGCTATGCGTCGTGAATTCGGCGCCAGATCGTAATCGTCCGCTTCCGAATTGAACGGTTGAAGCTCCGAGAGATTTTCCTGAGTCTCAGCGTCGATGTTTAGATTGATCTGAGTAGCTCGCTTGGAAGCGACGTCGAGTTTCCAGATACCGAAGTCGTGCTCAAACATGATCACTTTGCCGTCGGCGCTGATCGAGGGCCAGCGCACGTCACCGGCCTTGAACGTCGTGACCTTATCTGCTTTGCCGCCACTCTCAGAGACACGCCAGATGTTCGTCAGGCCATTGCCGTCGCGATCGCTGACGAAATAGATATTGCCGTCGCGTCCCCACATGGGCCATGAATCGAGACCATCGAAGTCAGTAACCTGGGTAAACTTCTTCGCGGCCACATCCATGATCATGATGTCGCTCTGGTACGAGCCGCGATAGAACTTTCGCCAGTAGACCTGCGACTTCTGGTTGTAAGCGAGCTTCTGTCCATCCGGTGAATACGACGCCTGCACGCCCATATCAGTGCCGGCCTTCGACGGCATTCCGCCTTCGGTGCTGACGAGATAAAGCTGCGGCATGAAGTCTTCGCCACGATTACTGCTGAACAGAACCGAGCGCGAATCGGAAGACCAGCCAAGCACGACGTCGTCAGCGGAGTGTGCGGTGAGCTGTTTAGCATTGCCGCCACTCGACGGCATCAGGTAGACGTCGAGATTTCCATTTCTCTCGCTCGAGAAAGCAATCCACTTCCCGTCAGGCGAGAATCGTCCATAAACATCGCGCGCGCGGTTGACCGTCAGCCGTTGGACGTTCTGCCCATTCTCATCAGCGGTCCAGAT
>DASTVU010000109.1:0-2697 GCA_035758935.1 Pyrinomonadaceae bacterium
GCTGAAATGGGACGCGAACACAGAACCGGATCTGGCTGGCTACGAGATCGTTTGGCGCGACACAACGGCGGCGGTGTGGACTAATTCAAAGCCGGTCGGGAACGTCACAGGCTTCACGATGAAAGGAATGTCGAAGGACAATTATTTCTTTGGCGTTCGAGCGATTGATAAGGATGGAAACCGGAGCGCGGTGACCTATCCAAAGCCTTTGGCAAGGACAGCGCCTGCCACGACCAGCTCAAGCCTTTAACTATTAAGCCACGGATTTTCACGGATAATCACGGATCATAAATCAGAAAAAAATGCCTGATCCGTGATGATCCGTGAAAATCCGTGGCTAGTTTTTCAACCAACCACGGCGCCGAAGCGTCTAAACGGACATGAATTTCAAGAACTCGAAAAAAACCGTGGCAATCGCGCTACTCCTGGCGCTCGCGGCCACGCAGCCCCTCGTTTCCGCTCAAAAGCGTGCAAAATCTCAGGATTTGACTGAGGAACAGCGCATTGTTCACGTTCTCAACCGGCTTGGATTTGGCGCGCGCCCCGGAGATGTCGAACGTGTGAAGGCGATCGGGCTGGAAACTTACATCAATCAGCAGCTCAATCCTGAAAAGATCTCCGATACCGTTGCCGAGAACAAGGTCCGCGATCTCAATGTCCTCAACATGACCACGGCGGAGCTCTACGAAAAGTTTCCGCAACCCGGCCAATTGCTGCGCCAGCTTCAGCAGCGCGGAATGTTGCCTGATGACCTTGCGGAAGCACGTGAGAATCGCGTCAAAGGTGGTGCCAATTCGACTCCTACCGAGATGCCGAAGAACGAGTCGATGCCTGCTCAGCAACCACCGCCAGGCAATCCACTGGAAAACGAAAAGTATCGCAAACTACTTCAGGACTATTACCGCGAGAATGGACTGCAACAGCCACAGCGCATCATGGCTGAGCTGCACGCATCGAGAATTCTTCGCGCCGTTTACAGCGAACGACAACTACAGGAAGTGATGGTCGATTTTTGGACCAACCACTTCAACGTATTTGCGGGCAAAGGCGCCGACCGCTGGCTGTTGCCTTCATACGATCGCGACACGATTCGTCCGAACTCGATGTCAAAGTTTTCAACGTTACTACAAGCCACGGCGCAGAGCCCGGCGATGCTGTTTTACCTCGATAACTTTCAGAGTGTCAGTCCAAACGCGAATGCGAATCGCCGTGGCGGTCTACTGCAAAGATTGCGCGCAGAACAGCAGCCTCAGCCACAACGACAGCGACGCGGTATCAACGAGAACTACGCGCGCGAGTTGATGGAATTGCACACACTCGGCGTCGATGGTGGCTACACACAAAAAGACGTACAGGAAGTCGCACGCTGTTTTACCGGTTGGACCATCTTTCAGCCGCGCGGTGGTGCTGCGGCAGTGAATGCGATGGCGGGTGAAGGCGCACGTCGTAATGCCGGTACGTTCTTCTTTAATCAACGCGTTCATGACGACGGCGAGAAGACGGTTTTGGGCCACAAGATTCCTGCGGGGGGCGGAATCAAGGACGGCCTGATGGTGCTGGACATACTCGCGCATCACCCATCGACGGCGAAGTTTATCGCGACGAAACTGGTGCGCCACTTTGTTGCCGACAATCCACCGCAATCACTAGTCGATCGCGCCGCAGCGGCTTTCACAAAAACTGACGGCGATATTCGTGAGACATTAAAGACGATCTTCTTGTCGAAGGAGTTCAACTCCACCGAAAGCTATCGTGCGAAGATCAAGCGGCCGTTTGAACTCGTGGTAAGTGCGATAAGAACACTCGGTGCGGAAACAAACGGTGGCCCGCAAACACATCAGTGGATTGCGCGCATGGGTGAGCCGCTTTACGGATTTCAAACTCCAAACGGTTATTCCGACGCCGCTGAGGCCTGGGTCAATACCGGTGCGCTGCTCGAGCGAATGAATTTCGGGCTCGCCCTGGCAAACAATCGTATTCCCGGAACGCGCGTCAGTCTGTCGAAGTTAAACGGCGATCAGGCGAAAGTAATGGACGAGTATTTAAAGACTCTTCTGGCTGGCGAGATCTCATCGGCGACGCGTGAGACGCTGCTGAAGCAATTGGATCCTGCCGATCCCGTAACGAAGGTCGTCGGATTGATTTTGGGAACACCGGAGTTTCAGAGGCAGTAATCATGAATCGCAGATTTTTTCTCAAATCAGGAAGCATCGCACTCGCAAGTGTGGGCATGTCGCTTTCAGCGCCGGCATTTCTCGAACGTGTGGTTTTGGGCAACGCGTTGACTGGCGAAAAGCGCAAGACGCTGATCGCGATCTTTCAACGTGGTGCGGTCGATGGTCTAAACATGGTAGTGCCGTTTGGTGAGTCGAACTATTACTCGCTACGACCTTCCATCGCTATACCGAAACCTGAATCGGGCAATGCTGACTCAGCTATCAATCTCGATGGCTTCTTTGGACTGCACCCGTCAATGAGTGCGTTCAAACCGCTCTGGGACTCGAAGCGACTGGCGATCGTTCATGCTGCCGGTTCACCAGACAATACTCGTTCACACTTTGACGCGCAGGATTATATGGAGTCGGCAACTCCCGGTGTGAAGTCGACGAGCGATGGCTGGTTGAATCGTTACCTGCAAAGCAAGAAAGACCAGGAGCGCTCGCTGTTTCGTGCGGTGTCGATGACGAAACAAATGCC
>DASTVU010000110.1:0-3763 GCA_035758935.1 Pyrinomonadaceae bacterium
ATTCGAAAGAGGCTCCGTGAGTTTGATGATGTTTGGCGCAAAGGATCCGACGCCAGATTCTGGGAAGAGTTGGCTTACTGCATTTTCACTGCCGGCGCTTCGGCCCGCATGGGATTGAATTCGGTTGATGCCGTGCGGCCGCTGTTGCTTGATGGCGACTCTGATGCCATGACCGCAGCTTTGAAGGAAGCAGGTGCGCATCGTTTCCCAGTCGCTCGGCCGCGTTACATTGTAACTACGAGAAATTACTTTCACGCAGACTGTGGCATGAAGTTGCGAAAGCGTTTGCGCAGCTTTCGGGATCCTTTCGAGCGGCGCGACTGGCTGGCCCAGGAAAAGCAGGTCAAAGGATTGGGTTATAAAGAAGCCAGTCACTTCCTGCGCAACATCGGCGTGAAAGGCCACGCGATTCTCGATAAGCACGTGATGCGATGTTTGGCTGAAATCGGAGTGATCGATACAGCCAAACCACCTTCAACGCGAAGGAAGTACCTCGAAGTTGAGCAGCAACTGCTCCGGTTTGCTTGCGACGTCAGAATAGATTTTGACGAGCTCGATCTGGTTCTCTGGTCTATGAAGACAGGAGAAGTCTTAAAGTAACAGTTGCATGCGCAAAATTGACGATCACTCAGAAGGTGTGAATCATGCAAGGTAATAAGATGAAATCTCTTTTCCGGATGGCGGCCTGTAGTGTGGCCGCCTTTGTGTTTTGTGTTGCCTTCACTGGTGCGACTCACACCGCTGCCGGCGCCGCCGACAAGAAGGCTTACAACAAGGGCTACCGGGCCGTTCGCAAAGGAGATTACGAACACGCCGAGAAGATCTTCCGTGAGCTCCTCAACAAAGATGCGCACGACATCGAGGCGCGATTGGGTTTGAGTTTTACTCTCCTGAAGCAGAGAAATTTGCAGGGCGCTTATGACAATGCAGCGCGCGTGATCATGCTCGATCCGCTTTCAGCTCGAGGTCATGCTCTGCTCGGCACTGCGATTCTCGGCGCGGGCGAGTTTCGTCTGTCGGTGGAAGAGTTTCGCACTGCTCTGGCACTCAATGAGAACGAGGCCCTCGCGGTAGCCGGACTGGCGATGGTTGATCTGTACGAGAATCGTCTGCCGCTTGCACTTCCCGCATTGCGTAAGGCAGCGAGTATGGATCCTGACGAACCTGACTACGTGTTCAGCCTCGGCCAGGCGGCAGCTCGAAGTGAGAAATACAAGGAGGCCGCCGACGCCTACGAGCGCTTTCTATTGATCGCGCCGAAGACTGATTACGATCGGCGCGCACGCATTGTCGGGCTGATCGATTTTCTCCGTTACCTCGGAAGGCAAGGCTCACTTTACGTTCCGACTGGTGAATATCGCTCATCGGTTCCTTTCGAAGCCACTGACAATCGTCCCATTGTTAAGGTTCGTATTAACGGACAGAAAGAGCCCCTGCGATTTGTGCTCGATACCGGGTCCGGCATGTCGGTAATCTCGGAACAAACGGCCAAACGTCTCAACCTGAAGCCAATTGCGAAGGGGGGCCAGGCTCGTGCGGTTGGCGGCGGCGGAAGATTTGAAATTGTATATGGCTTTCTCGATTCGCTTGAGATTGGCACGGCCAGGGTTGAAAACATTCCGGTTTATATTCGAAAGTTCTTCGACAGCCATATTCCCGTCGATGGCTATCTGGGGTTGTCGGTAGTCTCGAAGTATCTGACGTCGATCGATTACGGAACCAGACGAATGTCTCTGGTGCGGCAGAATCAGACGGACCAGGTCGAGAGTTGGACCACGGTGCGACGTCCTGATACCTATCAAATGCTCATTCCTGCGGCGCCGAACGACGGCTCGGTTGAAGTTCCGTTACGAACGACGTCGAGTGGATTTCTGAGTGGTGAAGTCGGGCTCGAAGGATTCGATAAGAACGTCAACTTTATTATCGATACGGCTGCCAGCATTACGGTGATCTCAGAAAAGCTTTCGCAGCAGGAACAACTTCTGGAACTACTGCAGCCTTCCAAGATGCGCGTGTTTGGAGCTGCGGGTGTGGCAGAAGATGTGAAGCTGTTGCAACTGCCGCGACTGAGTCTCGGGTTGAGCAAGCTCGAGAAGATCAACGCCGCAGTGCTGGATTTGGAACCGGTTAACGAGACCGCGGGCTTTACGCAGAGCGGGATTCTTGGCGGTAATTTTCTGCGGCACTTCCGCATCTATTTTGATTTTGCAAGGGGGGCAATGCGTTTGGAACCTTTGAATCAGAAACCCAGAAGCGCGGAACAAATCAATCCGGAAGTTGTAGTAACTCCATGAAACAAGCGCTTTATCTCGAAACGTCTGTGATTGGCGCTTACCTCGATAACGGTGAGCCTTTTCGACGCGACTTGACGATCCGGTGGTGGGAACATGAGATGCCCGACTATCGCGCGGTGGTTTCGCCGCTCGTGGCGTCGGAGTTGGGACGTTTGAAAGAGCCGCATCGCAGTTCTTATTTGAAATTGATCAGCAATCTGGAGCAGGTGGATCTCACTGAAGAGGCCGCGATTCTCGCGGATGGTTATATTTCACGTGGTATCTTTCATCGGAAGTACATTGCCGACGCGTTGCACGTCGCCATTGCGTCGGTTCACAAGATCGATTATCTGGTGACGTGGAATTTCGGCCATCTTGCAAACGTGCGCCGGCAAGCGCGAATCCGTTTGTTCAATACGGCCGCAGGTTTTTATGTGCCGATGATCGTGACGCCGGAGTTTTTGGTGTCCGAAGCAACGGAGCAGGTTATTTAGATTGATCTTAGTGTTTGGTGCTTTGTCCTTTGTCAAAGCACCAAGTACCAAGTACCAAGCACAAAGTACAAAGTACTAAGAACAAGAAACAGAATGTATCGTCGCCCAAAATTCTTAGAAGTCCTGCACACGATTCGTGAAGAGATGTCGCGTGAAGCGGACTATGATGTCGATCTCTTTACCGAGATGGTACGGTCTGGAACGCAGCCGGCTCATGGTCCACAACGCGTCATTCGTGGTTTCAGAACTCGTGCGCCGCGCGCTGAAAATACCAACGGCAAGCCCGCGAAGCATAGACAGCGAAAGCGTAGCGCGTAATAATGTGCGCACCAGTGGTCTTTGTACTTTGTAGTTGGTACTTTGTTAGTGACCTGAACCTGCAAAGCACAAAGAACAAAGTACCAAGTACCAGATAATCATGAATCCTACTTTCGAAACGATCGGGTTGGAAGTTTCAAGCGAGAAGGCTTTCAACTATCTAGCGGAGCGAGCCGGGGACCAGGGCGAGGCCACACAACTCAGCAGACGTGGCGCTGTTCTGCACGGGCGTTGCTGGAAACTCGGAGAAGGTCTCGAGGTGTGGACCGTACTTTACGAGTCAGGCAGCGGTGACCTGTTCTACGCGGATTGCCGTCCCGGATTTCGTGCTCGTTACATTCAGACGATTGCGCCGTGGGCGTTGACGGAATACGACGAAGAAGGCGAAGCCGTGATTCACGGTTATCGCGAAGGAACTGACTGCGAAGTTCTTTTCGAGTTACAGAATTTGACTGAGGTTGGTCCAACCGGATTTGGCGCGCAGGAGTTGCACATCGGGCTTTGCGGCCTCGCTTATCGCGCACGCGTGCGTCGCAGCAAAGGCAAGACGCGCTGGGTGCCACTCGAAAAAACCGCGCCCGCTCGAGCGGCACACGAAAACGACTGGAGCCTCTCGGGACGAATCATAGCCTTCAAGCCTTTGAGGAATCCGCTTTCCGGAGGCGAGCTTTTCTGGAT
>DASTVU010000111.1:0-4365 GCA_035758935.1 Pyrinomonadaceae bacterium
AATCGACAACAATCTCGAACTGATTCCTGTAATCAACAAGATCGACCTGCCCGGCGCAGAACCTGAGAAAGCGCTCGAACAGATCGAACACTTCATCGGACTCGAGACTCACAACGCGATTCTCACGAGTGCAAAAACCGGTGAGGGTGTGGGCGAGGTTCTGGAAGCGATCGTGCGCGAGGTTCCGGCGCCGAAAGGCGATCCCAACGCGCCGCTCAAAGCACTCATTTTTGATTCGTGGTACGACTCCTATCGCGGCGTGATCGTGCTGTTTCGTGTTATCGACGGCACGATCCGTCCGGGAATGAAGATCCGGTTTTTCAACGTTGGTCGTGACTACCAGGTTGAAACTCTCGGTGTGAATCGACCCACGCCAACGCCGATTAACGAACTGAGCGTCGGCGAAGTCGGTTTTCTTACGGCGTCGATTAAGGCTGTCGCGGACGTGCAGATCGGCGATACCGTGACTGAAGCCGCGCGGCCAACGAAAGAACCTTTTCCCGGCTATCAGGAAATCAAGCCGATGGTGTTTGCGGGCTTGTATCCGGTCGATACCGCGCAGTACGAGGAGTTGCGCGACGCACTCGACAAACTGCGATTGAACGATGCGTCGTTCTTTTACGAACCTGAATCATCAACGGCGTTGGGATTCGGATTTCGCTGTGGTTTTCTCGGGTTGCTGCACATGGAGATCGTGCAGGAGCGTTTGGAGCGTGAGTTCAATCTCGATCTGATCACGACTGCTCCTGGCGTCCGTTACGTTGTCACTACAACCGACGGTCAGGTGGTCGAGATCGATTCACCGGCAAAGATGCCCGATCCGGGTCGCATCGCGAAGATCGAAGAGCCGGTGATTCGCGCCGTCATCCTGACGCCTGACGAACATCTCGGCGGCATTCTTCCCCTCCTCGAAGAAAAGCGCGGCCTGCAAAAAGGTTTTGAGTACATCACTTCGAATCGTGTAATGCTCACCTACGAATTGCCGCTAAACGAGATCGTGCTCGACTTCTACGATCGACTCAAATCAGTGTCGCGCGGCTATGCGTCGCTCGATTACAACCTCGCCGGATATTGGGAGAGTGATCTGGTCAAGCTTGATGTGTTGGTCGCAGGGGAGCCGGTTGATGCGTTGTCGTTAATTCTGCATCGGAGTACCGCACAACCAAAGGGCCGTGCGCTCGCGGAAAAGATGAAGCAGTTGATTCCAAGGCAACTGTTTGAAGTGCCTATTCAGGCCGCGATTGGAAATAAGGTGATCGCGCGAGAGACGGTCAAGGCGCTTGGCAAAAACGTTATTGCCAAGTGTTACGGCGGCGACATCACGCGCAAACGAAAGCTGCTCGAAAAACAAAAAGAAGGCAAGAAGCGGATGAAGAAAGTCGGCCGCGTCGAGATTCCGCAGGAAGCGTTTCTCGCCGTCCTCAAAGTGAATGAATAGGGCCACAGAAGGCACAAAAGCACAAAAGGCACAAAAAGGTGCGTTTAGAGAATGAATTACTGCTTTGTTGTGCGCGGACTAACGCGAGCCATCAAGTCGCGGGGCGGATGCGAGAGATCGCGGCGACAAAGATCGATTGGGAATATCTCTTTCTGCTCGCTCGCCGTCACTCGATCGTGCCGCTGCTCTATCTTCAACTCGATCGACATGCTGCCGATCTAGTTCCCGCTGAACATCTCAATCAACTCAAGAAACACTATTTTGAAAACGTCGCGCGCAATACGTTACTAACCGCCGAGCTCTGCCACCTCATCGAACGCTTCGCTGAGTCCGGCATCGATGCGATTCCCTACAAGGGTCCAGTTCTCGCGCAATTCGCTTACGGCAACGTCGCGCTGCGTCGCTTCGTGGACCTTGACGTCATAGTCAAAAAGTCTGACGTCTTGAAGGCCCGCGAAATTCTGCTTGCCGAAGGCTACACTCCCTCCAAATCGCTTTCACTCAACCAGCAGGAACTCTTGCTACGCACGCAACACAACATGCAATTCGCCCGCGACAATCATCGCTTGATAATCGAACTACACTGGGAAGTCGCACCACACCTTTTTGCTTCGACGGTTGATTCCGATCAACTGTGGGAAAATCTTGCCACCGTCAATCTCAACGGCACGCAGGTAAAAACATTATCCGCAGCTGATCTTCTCTTCTCATTGTGCGTACATGGTTCGCGTCATCTTTGGGAGCGGCTTGGTTGGATTTGTGATATTGCAGAGTTGCTTGCAAGACACAGTTTCGATTGGCCCACTCTCCTGAAACGAGCAAAACAAGCTGATATCGATCGCATGTTCCTGCTCGGCCTGTATCTCGCCGAACGGCTTTTGGAAGCACCATTGCCCGCGGAAGTAAAAGAGCGCTGCGACGCAGATTCTCGTTTGGAGTCACTTGCCGGCAACGTCGTCGAACATCTTTTCAACGGCGCCACACACGTGCCCGCGACGTCGCGCGAGATCTTCAAATACAACATCGGCGTGCGTAAAACACTTGGCGCTCGCGCGCGTTACATTCTCTACATGCTCCGACCAACTGACGGCGATCTCGGCGCCCATTCGCTTCCTGAGAGTTTGAGTTTTGCCTACTACCTGGCGCGTCCATTCCGCATACTAAAACGCGGTATGTTTGATAGGTAGTTTCTGAATTTGATTTCTCTGTGCAACCTCTGTGTTCTCTGTGCCTCTGTGGTTATGGGTTTAAGCAACTTACTACCACAGAGTCACAGAGAACACAGAGAAGAACGCAATTTTAGACACCACCGTTTGATCCTAAAATTTGACGTATTTTTTTAACCGTGTTAGCTTCGGCTCATCTGGCGCGGTCAATCGCCCCGAGCGAACTCGCTCATTACGCTAAGGACAAAGGCATTACGAATTTGAAACGCACAGTTTTCTTTCACTATGCGAAGCGTATCAGTTTGATCGCTTTGCTTTGTTTAGCGGCATTTACGTTATCAGTCGGGCAGAGACCTGCTCCGGAAACAGACGCAAAGGAAGTCGCGAAGGACAGCAAACCGGCAGATGCCAAAGCGGGGGCAAAGCTTCCGTATGTGCTGACCGTCAAAACTCGTCCGATCCTGAACATTTCACTCAAGGCCGAAAAGGCCAAGATGGCTGAGGTGTCGCAGGAACTTTCAAAGAAACTGAAGGTGCCGGTATTTCTTGGACCAGAACGACAAAATGAACTGATAACGGTCGAGTTTAGTGAGCTGACTCTCGAACCTGCGTTGCAGTTACTTTCGCCGACAGTCTATGTCGATTACGAGATCGATACCGGTTCCGGGGCGCCACCAAAACCGCTCGGCATTTTCTTTTACGATACCAATCAGAGCGAGCCACCGGTGACGGCAGTAGTGACTGGATCGAACCAGTCAATATTGATCGAAGGAGACACTGAAGACGGAGTCCAGCCCGAAGGTGATGACGCGAAGAAGAACATCGAGGAGCAGCCACTTCGCATCACTTTTGAAAATAAGCTTTTGTCTGTTAAAGCCATAAAGCAACCGCTGTCTCTAGTGTTGCTAAAGATTGGTGAAGAACTTGGTATACCGGTTGACATTCAGAATCAGAATCAGAATCTTTCAGAAGTAAATACCGAGATCTCAAAACTCCCGGTAGAGGATGTAGTTCGGCAACTGTCCCCCCATATTCGGCTGTTCGTCAGAGCCGATCTTACACGCGCCGAAAAACGAGCTTTGCGGTTGGTCCTTGCTGAGCCACCTAAAGTGACTCAGTGAGACACTGAAGTATGCAACATAGCTTGTATCGACGCTTGGCCCAACTTTTATGTTGCCATGAATCGATCAAGACCATATATTTAACTACAATGACTCGAGGAGGCGGCTAAACCTTGGCTAAGCAAAACGAGATTATCAACGAAGAAAACGCGGGTGTGCACAATGGGACAGGTGTAAGCAACGGAGAAATTAAGAAGGCGTTTGTCGAACCGACGATCTCTGTTCCTGTTGATGTTCTTGAAGCGACTACGTTCTTTCAGTCAGCTACCAGCGGCGCGACCAACTAAGAAATAGCTTTCGGTTGCATGGACGTTTTTCAGGTCTTTGACCGACCGGCTTCCCAGTTTTTTTATTCGGTCGCCGGTCGGTTGCTACTTTTTGAGAGCAGCGATCACGAACTACGTAACCTGATCGTAGAGCTCTTCGCCGGATGGCAACTTACTCCCGTCCCAGTTCCTCACAGATCGCCCGATATTCGGATTAATTTCAACTGTGGCGACCCCCCACATGAAATCCGTCGCGACCTGAATCACTTTGAAGTTGCTGAAGGTGGCAAGTGCTACACGGATGGCGCCGATTTCTATCTGGTGCTCGGCACAGCACTGGTCCATCTGCAGAATGGTACCCCGGTCGTCGTCGA
>DASTVU010000112.1:0-3487 GCA_035758935.1 Pyrinomonadaceae bacterium
AAGAGAGATCTACGACCCGCCTATTGTTTTGTATGTTAAGGGCGCATGGTCTGACTGTTTGGATCGACCCTGTGTAGGTGTGGTAGGGTCGAGAAGGTGTTCGACGTACGGGCAGAACGCCGCAATCATGCTGGCACGCGATCTGGCGCAGCGCGGCGTGACGGTTATTTCAGGGTTCGCCCGTGGTATAGATGCTGCGGCGCATCGAGGCGCGCTGGAGGCTGGTGGCCGGACGGCGGCCATTCTCGGCACCGGGATCGACGAGGTTTACCCTCGTGATCACAAGAAGTTAGCGGTGGAGATACTCGAGTGCGGCGGGGCTTTAGTGAGCCAGTTTCCGTTGGGCACGCCGCCGGTCTCGGAAAACTTTCCGTACCGAAACCGCATCATTAGCGGACTGAGTCTCGGGGTCGTGGTTGTGGAAGCGGCCGAGAATTCCGGATCTTTGATAACCGCGCGCCTGGCGATGGAACAGAATCGAGAGGTATTTGCCGTACCGGGAAATATCACATCTCGAAACTCGTTCGGCACCAATTATCTGATTAAAGGTGCGGGAGCGAAGTTGGTGCAGCAGTGGCAGGACATCGCCGCCGAGTTACCGCCGCAGATTGCGGCGACGCTTTTGCCGCCGCCTTTTGGCGACCGTAAGAAGGAGCCGTCGATTTCGGATCGACTGTCGCTCGTTCCTGATGGACTTTCGCCGGCGGAGACTTCAGTGTTTAAGTTATTGACGCCCGACAACCCGGCGCACGTAGATTGGTTATTTGATAAAAGCGAGCTCCCGATTTCGGAGCTTACGGCGGCGCTGCTCTCTTTGGAAATGCGAGAACTCGTGAGAGCGTTGCCGGGACGTTGTTTTGTTAAAAAACTTTAGATCTTTGAACTTTGTACTTTGATCTTTGTTTCGATAGATCAAGCGCAAAGTACCAAGTACAAAGCACAAAGAACCAAGATCATTTAGAAAAAATGGCAAAGAACCTGGTAATCGTTGAGTCGCCTGCAAAGGCGAAGACCATAAATAAGTATTTAGGAAAGGACTATCTGGTTAAGGCCTCGATAGGCCACATCAAAGATCTGCCTTCGAAAGGACTCGGAGTCGATGTCGAGCACAACTTCGAGCCTACCTACGAGCTGATTCCCGACTCGAAAAAACGAAACAATAAGAGGATCGTTGCTGAACTAAAGAAGGCAGCTAAAGAAGCTGACGCCATTTATCTCGCGGCCGACCCCGATCGTGAAGGGGAAGCAATCTGCCAGCATCTCGCCGAAGAAATTGTTCCCAAACGACCGGCCAAACCCGCGTTCCGCGTGATGTTCAATGAGATCACGAAACGCGCGGTCAATGCTGCGTTCGAGCATCCACGCCAGATCGATGGGAACCTTGTCGATGCGCAACAGGCGCGTCGCGTACTCGATCGTCTAGTGGGTTACAAAGTGTCGCCGTTGCTGTGTCGCACGATTGGTGGTCGCTTGAGTGCCGGACGCGTGCAGTCTGTAGCGCTGCGAATGGTGGTTGAGCGCGAACGCGAGATCGAGCAATTCATCAAAACTGAGTATTGGACCATCGGCGCGAACCTCAGTTCGAAACTGCCACCGGCGTTTGATTCTCGTCTATTTAAGATCGGTGAGCAGACAGTCAAGACCAGCGGGTTCGATCAGGATCTCAAGAAGAACGAAATCCTCGTCAAAGATCAGGCACAGGCTGACGACATTGTCACTGAGGCAAAGCAACAGACTTTCGTCGTCAACGACGTCACCACGAAGGAACGAAAACGCAATCCGGTACCTCCGTTCATCACGTCGAAGCTTCAGCAGGAAGCATCGCGCAAACTCGGTTTTGCGGTGAAGAAGACGATGATGCTGGCACAGAAACTTTATGAAGGCGTGGAACTGGGTGACGAAGGTTCTGTCGGTCTGATCACTTACATGCGAACCGATTCGACGCGTGTTTCCGATGCAGCACTCGGCGAAGTTCGCGAATACATCGATCGGCAATACGGATCTAATTATCTTCCGGAAAAAGCAGTCCACTATCGCTCGAAGAAGGACGCTCAGGACGCGCACGAAGCGATCCGGCCAACTGAAATTTCGCGCACTCCCGACTCGCTCGCAAAGTATCTCAAGCCTGAAGAACTGAAACTTTACCGCCTGATCTGGCAGCGCTTTGTTGCCTCGCAGATGATGCCGGCAGTTTTCGACCAGACGACGATCGACATCCAGGCCGGAAGATTTATCTTTCGCGCCACTGGCTCTGTGCAGAAGTTTGACGGCTTCCTGAAGATTTATCAGGAAGGTCGCGACGAGAAGACTGAAGAAGACGAAGAAGCAGAACGCAGTCTGCCCCGAGTTGAAAAAGGCGAGACGCTGAAGCTCAACGCGATCACGCCTGAACAGCATTTCACAGAACCGCCGCCACGTTACACGGAAGCGACCCTTGTGAAAGCACTCGAAGAAAAGGGCATTGGACGGCCTTCAACTTACGCCGCGATCATGTCGACGATTCAGGAACGCGAGTATGTCGAAAAGCTCCAGGGGCGTTTTCATCCGACCTCGCTCGGCAAGACGGTCAACGATCTTCTGATCGATGGCGGCTTCGACGATCTCTTCAACGAGAGTTACACGGCTCGCATGGAAGAAGAGCTCGACGAGATCGAGGAAGGCAAGATCCGTTGGACCAAAGCTCTGCGCGAGTTCTACGACAAGTTCGAAGGCGATCTCAAACGGTTTCAGCTTTACATCAAAGACATCAAAGAGACGAGTGTTCCGACTGAAGAAGTCTGCCTGAAGTGCAACACGCCGGGCATGGTCCAGAAGTGGGGACGTTTCGGTTCGTATTTGAAGTGTCTGAATTGTGAAGCGACGCGCGATGCCGACCCGCCTGCAAATTCAGACGGCGCTGGAAGCTCGACCGAACCGCAAGGTGCCAACGGCGAGGAAGCAGAACCGGAGACTTGCGAGCTGTGCGGAAAGCCGATGCAATTGAAGCGTGGACGTTTTGGTCCATTTCTCGGATGCACTGGTTATCCCGAATGCCGGAACATCAGAAAGATTGGCAAGACCGGCGTGGCCGCGCCCGCTCCCGTACCGCTTGATGAAAAGTGTCCGGTGGATGGCGCTCAACTCGTGAAGCGTTTTGGACGTTTCGGAGAGTTCATTTCCTGTTCGAATTACCCGAAGTGCAAGTACATCAAGCAGGAGACCGTCGGTGTTTCCTGTCCGCGTCCGGGTTGCAAGGGCGAGATTGTCGTGAAGAAATCAAAACGCGGCAAGGCGTTTTATGGATGTTCGGAATATCCGAATTGCAACGTCGTCTATTGGGACAAGCCGGTCCTCGAAACCTGTCCGCAATGTAACGCTCCGTTCCTGCTCGAGAAGACGACGAAGAAGCAGGGAACGTTTCGGTATTGCGCGAACGAAGACTGCGGTTACAAATCAACCGACACTCCCGAACCAATCGTAAAACCACCCGCAACGCGCTCGTCTCGCA
>DASTVU010000113.1:0-4288 GCA_035758935.1 Pyrinomonadaceae bacterium
AACACGCGGCTTGCGATCATCGATACCTCAACAGCCGGGCATCAACCGATGAAAGATCCAGTCACCGGTAACTGGATCACGTACAACGGCGAAACCTACAACTTTAAAGACCTGCGCAACGAAATCTCCGGACCGTGTTCATCGAACACAGACACGGAAGTCGTGCTTCGTGCTTATGGCAAGTTTGGCGTAAAAGCGTTTAGCAAGATGCGCGGCATGTTTGCACTCGCACTGTGGGACAATCAAAACCAAACGTTGGTGCTCGCTCGCGATCCGCTGGGTATCAAGCCGCTGTATTACTACGCCACTGAGAACCAGTTTGTCTTCGCCTCCGAACTGCGCGCGTTACTTGCAAGCGGCTTGATACCACGCGAGCTTAGTGCGGCCGGCATTGATTCCTACCTCGCAAACGGATCGGTCGAAGCACCGCTCACAATCGTCGATGGCGTCAAACAACTTCTGCCCGGTCATATTCTGCACGTCAGCGTTAACGATGCGCGACAGATCGAGGTGACTGATACTGAATTCACCACGGACAAGCCGCAGAGCATTGAAGGCACCCGCGAAGATGCTGTAGCGCGTTTGCGGCACGAGTTGGAAGAATCTGTTCGGCTTCATCTCGTGAGCGATGTGCCGCTCGGCGTGTTTCTTTCCGGCGGCATGGACTCAAGCGCTCTGGTTGCGTTGATGAGCCAGACCGGCACGCGGCCGAAGACGTTCAGCGTCGTCTTTGATGAAGCGAAATTCAGCGAAGCGCCTTTTTCGCGGGCGGTTGCAGAACGCTTCAACACCGATCATTCCGAGATTCCGCTCAGCGAAGATCGATTGCTCGAAATTCTCCCCGACGCTATTTCGTCGCTCGACCAACCCACGATGGATGGCATCAACACGTTCGTCGTTTCGAGTGCGGTAAAGAGCAAAGGCATTACCGTTGCGCTTTCCGGGCTCGGAGGCGATGAGTTGTTTGCCGGCTATCCGAGCTTTCGACGCGCGCTCAGATTTGATGCGATGTCGCAAATGTCGAAGCGAGTGTTGCGGGCGGCGTCAGGTGTCGGACAATTTGCTGTGAACGGATCCGTACAACGGGACAAGTTCTGGCAACTCGCTAGCAGTGGAGGCAAGGCTGAAGAGGTATATCGCATCTCGCGCCAACTTTTCCCAACGGAGTCAATAATCCGGATCAGCGGTCGGAATGGGCGTCAGCACAACCGCAACGGGAGTAACGGCGATGGCGATATCGTCAACGCGATTTCGCGACTCGAGTTGACTGGTTACATGACGAACACACTCTTGCGTGATACGGATGCGATGAGTATGGCCCACTCGCTTGAGGTTCGTGTGCCCTTTGTTGATACGAAGGTTGTCGATTACGTGCTTTCGTTGCCTGGTGAATGGAAGGCGCCATCGCGGGTTGGGCCAAAGCCGTTGCTGGCGGACGCGATGGCGGATATGTTGCCGAGAGAGTTTTTGAATCGACCGAAGATGGGGTTCACGTTGCCGTTTGAGAAGTGGTTGCAGGGGAAGTTACGGGACGAGGTTGGTTCAGTATTGGAGAGTCCCGGTGGTGGATTAAATGCGCAAGCAGTTGGGGACGTTTGGCGCAGGTTTCTAGAGAAGCCGCGCGCGGTGGGGTGGTCGAGGCCGTGGGCGCTGTATGTGTTATCGAAGTGGTGTGAGATTAATGGTGTTTGTTAGAAAGGATTTTCAAGACTTTTCAAGATGAAAGTGTTGCATGTGATTCCGTCGGTTGATGAGCGGTCGGGTGGGCCAGCGACTGCCATTGTTCCGATGTGTCGTGCGCTCATGCAGCAGGGAATCGATGTGTTGTTGTTGAGCACGACGGCAGGACTGCCGGCTGAGATTTCGCACGGCGAAGTTTTGGAATACAAAGGTGTGCCCGCCATCTTCTTTGAATCGCAACTGGGAGAGTCGTTCAAGTACTCGCGGCCGCTATCGTCCTGGCTTCGTTCAAGCATTCATAACTTTGGTGTGGCCCACATTCACGCAGTCTTCAATCACTCGTCTGTGGCTGCGGCGCATGTGTGTCAGAAGGCTGGTGTACCTTACGTTGTACGGCCGCTCGGAACGCTCGATCCGTGGAGTATGACGCAGAAGTCTCTACGCAAGCGTCTCTTCTGGCAAATCTCAGGCAAGGGAATTATGGAGAACGCTGCTGCCGTGCACTACACAAGCGAAGCAGAGAAGCATTCGACTGAGACAAGTCTCGGTTTGAATCATGGCAAAGTGATTCCGTTGGGTGTGGAAGCAGCCTCTAAAAACTCGAACGGTAAACTGGCCCGTGATCCTTACGTGCTCGTACTGTCGCGGCTGCATCCGAAGAAGGGGTTGGATGTTTTAGTAGATGCGTTTCTCTCGTTAGTGCAGATGCCGCAGTTTGCGACATGGCGGCTGGTGATTGCAGGCGATGGGCCGGTCGAATATGTCTCGATGCTCAAAGAAAAGACCCGGTGGAGTTCACAGATTAAATTTACCGGCTGGCTGGACGGCGATGAGAAAAACGCTGTGCTCAGCGGTGCGTCGTTGCTGGCCTTGCCTTCGCGCCAGGAAAATTTCGGTTTGTGCGTGATGGAAGCGCTGGCGCAGTCAGTGCCTGTGTTGGTAAGTCCGAACGTGAATCTATCAGCGGAGATTGCGGCTGCGAATGCGGGCTGGATCGCGCCAATAAATGAGACTGCACTCAGAGATCAGCTGGCTGAGGCGCTCGCCGACAGAGATGAACTCACGAGGCGTGGTCGCGCAGGCCGGCAACTCTCGCAGAAGTATTCGTGGGAAAACTCTGCGCGCGAACTGGCAGACCTGTATCGAGTTGTGATTCAGCAGGGAAAGAACAATGGCAGCGCCAACGTACACTGAATTTGAGTGGCACGCGGAAGCTGCGGGCAATGGCGATTCGGGCGAGAAGCTTACGTCTGTCTTTGTCGACCTGGTGAGGAAGCTCGAAGGAGTTAGATCGATCTGCGATCTCGGATGCGGGAATGGTCATATCACCGGACGACTCGCAAAGCTCGGATATCAGATCACTGGAGTTGATGCGTCTGCAAGCGGAATTCAGATCGCTCGACGCGCTTACCCAAACGTTGATTTTGTGGAGGCGTTGATAGATCGCGAGCTCAATCTCGGACGATTCGACCTTGTGGTTTCAAGCGACGTGATCGAGCACCTGTATCGTCCTTCTGATTTGCTCGAAGCAGCTTGCTCCCTTCTAAAGCCCGATGGCCAGATACTACTCGGAACGCCCTATCACGGCTATCTAAAGAATCTCGTGCTCGCCGCGATCGGAAAGATGGATGCCCACTTCTCAGCGTTGCACGACGGCGGCCACATAAAATTCTTCAGCGTCAAAACTCTTTCAATGTTAATGAAAGCGCACCGCTTCGAAGATCTTGGTTTCACATTCTATGGCCGTGCGCCCTGGCTTTGGAAAAACATGATCTGCCACGCACGCAAAAAGTAAGAATTTATTAGCCATAGATAAACACAGATACCACGGATAGAAAAAAACTATCCGTGTTATCCGTGGCTAATAAGCTGTTTGCCACACGATGTTAGACCAGATCACGCCGCTGATACTCGCGTACAACGAAGCGCCGAACATTGCGCGTGTGCTTGGTGGACTGAGTTGGGCCAAAGACATCGTTGTGGTGGATAGTTTCAGCGAAGACAATACCGTTCAAATTGCGACGTCGTTCCCAAACGTGCGCGTCGTTCAGAGAGAATTTGACTGCCATCGGAATCAATGGGAGTTTGGATTGAAAGAGACAGGAATCTCAACTCCATGGGTTCTGGCGCTCGACGCTGATTATGTTGTCACTGAGGAATTGGTTTCAGAACTAAGAACATTACAGCCAGACAGCGCGATCAAAGGCTACCGAGCTAAGTTCATCTATTGCATCAACGGCAAGAGACTTCGCAGCGGGATCTATCCACCTGTAACGGTGCTTTATCGCCGTGAAGCGGCGACGTACGTGCAGGACGGTCACACACAGCGAGTTGCGCTAGACGGTGCGATTGAGGACTTACGCGCGCCAATGCTGCACGACGATCGGAAATCATTCAAGCGCTGGCTTAATTCACAAGCGAAATACACCACTCTCGAAGCACAAAAACTGTTGGCTGCCGATCCGGCGAGTCTGGCTTTGCCTGATCGATTGCGTAGATGGCTGATCGTCATTCCGCCGGCTGTGCTGTTTTACTGCCTGATCGTTCGGGGAGGCATTCTCGATGGGTCGGCTGGTTTTTATTATGCCTTTCAGCGTGCGGTAGCCGA
>DASTVU010000114.1:0-3980 GCA_035758935.1 Pyrinomonadaceae bacterium
CAGAGCCGCGAGAGATTTGCGGTTGGCTGTTTGAAGATACAAGTAAAAACAGAAGCCGTCAGTGGTGTGACATGCAGGACTGCGGCAATCTGGCAAAAGTTCGACGATACCGCACACGTCTACGTACTGGTAATAAGACCATGAGATGATTATTCGCAGTTAGCTAAGCGAGCTGCTGATTGCCTCAAAAATCTTATGCGAGCTGAACTCTACTGGATTTGCAAAGTCGAAGATGGCCGATTGGGCGTGATGCCGCGGCCTCGTGGTGGCGATTGGCTCTTTGATGAAGTCACCTCGCTAAGAGAGTTGGGCGTGGACATTGTGATATCGCTGCTTGCAGCACACGAGATCGAGGAGCTTGATATTTGCGAAGAGGAGAACGCTTGTAAGGCAAATCAAATTACTTTCATATCATTTCCAATTGTTGATAGAAGTGTGCCTAGATCTGTGCAAGCGGCCATCGAGTTGGCCGAGTCGGTGCTTGCGAATCTTCGAAGCGGAATGAACGTCGTGATCCATTGTCGCGCAGGAATTGGGAGATCTTCGCTAATGGCGGCTTCTGTGTTGAAGTTGAGCGGCAAGAGCGTTGATGAAGCTTTTCAAATGATTGAAAGTGCCCGAGGCTGCGCGGTGCCTGACACATCACAACAGCGCGAATGGGTGGCTGGAATTTGAACTGAAGTATTCAATGCGCGGTCCAACGCTAGCAGCGAAACGTCTGGAACTGGATAACGTGATGCCACTATGCCTCCTACTCCCAAACCGCCTAATTTATTTACACAAAACTCCACGTAGCGGTGTTTGCCTAACAGAACACCTCTGCGCGACTTACAGTTAGACTACCATCGAGGAGCATCATGAAAGTTTTGTCATTTGCTGCCGCGACCATTTTCTGTGGAGTGGGTTGTGCGTTTTACGGAGTCGAGGCGCTGAATACGACCAGCCCCGTCCAGCAACAGACCGCAACCGAAATCCCGTCCGATACCAAAGCAAACATCCAAAAACTCGCTTCACCAAATGCCATGGAACGCACTGAGGCCGCCTGCAGGTTGGGTAAGGCGCGCGCCGTGGCCGCGATTCCCGGCTTGATCCAACTGCTTAGCGATGACACCCCTGTCGAGCAGCCAGTCTGCGGAGAAAAAGGAAACTGGCGCGGCCGTGGAATAAACAAGACGAGCCCGAGTGAAATGGCAGCCGTGGCCTTATCGCAAATCGGCCGTGAAGCTGTTGAGCCTCTAATCGCGGCGCTGCGGAGTAGTGCGTGGCAGGCACGAGTAAACGCTGCGTTTGCCCTCGGATTGATCCATGATGACCGTGTGATGGAGCCATTGATTTCGGCAACCCGAGATCCTGAGGCGCGAGTGCGCGAAAGGGCATCATGGTCGCTGGGATTGGTCGGCGACGAGCGCGCCGTGGAACCACTGAGTGTTGCACTGAAAGACGGGGACGCGCGGGTGCGTACCCAGGCGGCCTGGGCATTGGGTCTGAAAGGTGACGAACGTTCAGTCGAGCCTTTGATACTCGCGTTGCGGGATCAAAACGAAGAGGTGCAATCACAAGCCGCATGGTCTCTTGGACTCAAGGGCGACGATCGTGCAGTCGAACCTCTTACGATAGCATTGACCGCAAGCCACGAAGAGGTACGATCGCAAGCGGCGTGGGCTCTTGGTCTGAAGGGAAATGCAAACGCTGTTGCACCACTGATCCTGGCCCTGCGAGATCCGAACGCAGAGGTACGTTCTCAGGCGGCCTGGGCCCTGGGACTCAAAGGCGACACGCGCGCCATTGAGCCTCTCCGTAATGCTTTGAACGACCCAGACGCAAATGTGCGTAAACAGGCGCGCTGGGCCCTTGATCTCCGCGACCTGAAGATCGGTAAACGGATCAGAATGAAAGAGAAGGATCTCGATGTAGACGTTGATGTGGACGTGAACGTCGATCCCGAAGTAAAGGTAAAGGTGAAGCCGGAGCCAAAGCCGCCCCGTTAGCTGTATGGTTTATCCAGCGGCGTCCTCCCGGGACAAGAACTCACCTATCACTGGAATGTCTCAAACGCTTCGATTGCGAACGGCCAAAGTACGCGCGGGATCACAGTCAACCAGATTTGCTTTGCTACTCGGTTGCCTGGTGACTGCGCTCACGGCGCCCTTCTCTGCGCCTGCTCACTCACAGAGTCGGACACTCGGTAAGGTCGTGATCAAAGTCACACTGAATGACAATAAGAAGACGGCGGATCTGGTCCAAAATTTTGGCCTCGTGGTTAAGAAGCTAAATAACGATTCGCCAGACGTCGCGATTTCCGCAATTCGAGTCAAGACGACTGCTGATGGGTCGGTTTCTCTTTCGCTGATACCGGGCGATTACGTTGTCGAGTCAGAAAAGCCACTCATTGTTAATGGGAAAAGTTATGAATGGTCCGTCAAGTTGAAGGTGGATTCAGGAAGCACAGCCCTGGCGGAACTGGACAATGAAAATGTGACGATCACCGGAGCTGATGATGCACTGAGGCGAGGACGAATTGTTGACGAAGAAGATCTGTTGCAGGTCTTGGGCGACGGCGTTGTAAATGTGCAGGGTGAGCTAGCTCAGGGAACTGGATCGATTGTTGATAGCACGGGGTTAATTCTCACCAGTCAACACGTGATCGAAAGATCGAAGGAGCTGCGAGTTCAATTCGACGGCGGCAAAAAGGTAGCGGCCAAGCTCGTCGCCGAAGATCCCGACTTAGATCTGGCTGTCTTGTGGGTAGACCTGTCCACTTGTTCTTCCTGTAAAGGTTTGGCAAGGGCGGAGGCCAGGAGTGAAAGCAACACAGTCCTTGATGGCGCACGAGTATTCACGATTAGCAGTCCTCTAGCTCAAAACAAGACACTCACTAAGGGCATGCTAAGAAACACAGGAAACGGCATCAACACGGATTTTAGAATCGCGAGCTTCGACTCAGGCGCTCCTGTTTTCAATGCTGTGGGTGAAATGATTGGGGTACTCAAATTCGTGGATCAGAACGGGATCAGATCTGGCGCTTCGGGAGTAATCAGAATTCAAGATTCTCAAGTCCTTCTCGCAAAGGCGAGACAGATGATAAAAGAAGCTACCGACTTCCCGTCAGCTGAGATGCTTCCAACCGAACCTGGAGACTCTTATCCCGCAGAAGTCTTAAAGGATAAAGTCGATCTCAAAAAGTTCAGGTCCAAAGATTACGAAGCAGACTTCGGGGAATATCAGTTGACGATGATTACTCCCGTGCTGAAGCACTACATCATTGAGCGGAACCGAATTGCGTTTGAGCGCCAGCAGAAGAAGATCGAAAAAGACGGAATAATTACTTCACCGGTAATGACGAATAGCTTCTACGAACTTCGTAATTGGGGTGATTATGTTAACCAGATGAGACCTGTGGTTCATCTGCTTGTTGTTCCAGAAGTGAGCGCCACTGGGAAATCCACATTTTTGAGCCTGCTGACGTTGGGAGTTGGACTGATGGGCGGCGCGCCAATGATCTTGCCGGCAGACTTTAAATTTAAGGCCGACTTTGAAGAGATGTCGCTAACGTGCGACGGCAAAATAATTACGCCGATTCAGCGAGGAAAGATTGAATTCATTAAGAGTTTATCAAGCTACCTCAAGATCAAGCAGCGCACCGCTTATGCGGGCGTGTATACCTATTCAGCGGAGACCTTCGCGCCTGACAAGTGCAAGCTGATGAGTTTGCAAGTTGTTTCACAGCAGAGTCCAAAGACGCCCAAAATTAAAGTAGTTGATCCCCGGATGGTCCAACGGATCTGGAGCGATTTTGAAGCCTACCGGCATCAGGCGGGTAAGCAGTGACGCATTACGATAGTGGTGCAGTTTGGAAGATTCTCAAATACGCCGAAGGCGTTGGCTAATTTAAGCCCAGGGTTGGAGCGCCAGCGACAACCCTGGGACCGAGCATTAAAACGCGTGAAACCCTGAAAGGGTTCGTCCGGGACAAACCCTTT
>DASTVU010000115.1:0-8985 GCA_035758935.1 Pyrinomonadaceae bacterium
ACTGCGGGTCGTGCGCCATTCAAAGCCTGGTCCAAAAACTTTAACGACAGCGGGACTCACAAGGCTTACTCCGAACAGATTCGAATCGAAGGCAAACTACCCGTCGGCGCTTATCTGCTCGAAGCAAAAGGCGGCGGCTCACTATCGGCGCGTGAGCTTGTCCTCGTCTCTGACGCGACCCTCGTTCTCAAGTCGTCAAGCAAACAGGCACTCGTGTTTTTTGCGGATGCAGTGTCCGGAGCACCAATCGCAAATGCGAACATCACCCTCTGGGAAAGTTACTATCTCAACAACAAATATCGTTGGCGTCGGCTGCGGCAAATGACCGACGCAGAGGGGCTCGCGCGCTTTTCATTGCGAGGCAGATCTGACAGTCAAAACCTCTTTGTAACGGGAGCCGGCAACGATCGCCAGGCATTCGCCTCCGGTTATTCCTACAGCAGCAGCACTGACGAACAGAATTGGCGCATCTACGCGTTCACCGATCGTCCCGCTTATCGTCCGAAAGAAACGATGCAATGGAAGTTCATCGCGCGACGATCGAAAGGCGGAGTCTACTCGACTCCTGCGAACGAAATCGTTGAGTATCAAATAAACGATCCACGCGGAACAAAAGTCAGCGAAGGCAAATCGACGCTAAATACTTTTGGCAGTGCGTGGGGATCGTTGGAGTTGGGTGAGCAACTGCCGCTTGGCGAGTATTCCGTTCAGTTCTGGGATCAGGGCCGTGCGCACAGCATCGGTGCTGCCAAACTGTTTCGACTCGAAGAGTACAAGCTGCCGGAGTTCAAAGTTCAAGTTAAGACTCCGGAGCAGGACGGAAAGAAGAAAGCATTTCGCGTTGGAGAGAAAGTCGAAGTAGAAATCCAGTCCGACTATTACTTCGGTGGTCCAGTCAGTAACGCATCCGTCGAAGTGATCGTTTATCAGAATCCGTTTCATCACTACTGGTTCCCATATCGCGACTACGGCTGGTACTACAACGATTTCGAGAACAGGCATCGCAACTACTACGGCGGCCAGGGCACAGTCATCAAACGTGAATCAATCAAGACTGATGCAACGGGAAAGGCGAAACTGACTTTCGACACGCCGCGCGAGAACTATGGACAGGATTTCCAGTTTCGCATTGAGGCTCGGGTGGTGGATTCATCACGGCGCGAGATTGTCGCCAGCGACAACGTGCGTGTGACGCGCCAGCGTTATTACGTTTATCCACGTTCGGAGGAAAACCTCTACCGGCCGAAAGATAAAGTCACCATCGATATCAAGGCTTTAGATGCGAACGACCAACCTGTCCAGACCGAAGGCACTGTAAAGGTCACACGGGATTACTGGTGGGAAATCTGGATCGACCCGCGCGGGCGTGAAGTGAAGGGCGAAGAGCTGCGGCAGTTGCAACAGCGTTCCGACGTGTTTCCTCCAATCACACCAAAGGGCCAGGGTCGATGGCGGCTGAAGTTTCGTGGTTACCAGCGCGACGACATCCTCACGCAAACCGTGAAGACTGATAAAGAAGGTGTGGGCCAACTAAATTTCACTGCCGATCGTGAGGGTTATTATCGCGTCGCGTGGCAAAGCAGCCAGGGTGCCGACACAGTTCGCGATCGCCTCCTGCCGCCGATCAAAGCGGAAACGTACGTCTTCGTCTGTTCCAACACGACGACAAATCTCGGTTATCACCACGATGGTCTCGAACTCATCGTCGATAAAGACACCTTCCGCACCGGACAAATTGCGCCAGTGATGATCTCAGTGGCTGTGCCCGATCAGTACGTGTTGTTTAGTGTCGAAGGTGAAGACTTGTTCAGTTACCGCCTGGTCCATGTGACCGGAAACACAAAACTGATCGAACTGCCGATTGAAGAGAAACACGTTCCAAACATCTATCTCAGCGCGCTGATGATCAGCGGTGGAGTGGCCCATTCGGATACGAAGCAGGTTGTTGTACCTCCGGTGGACCGATTTCTTGACGTTGCAGTCAGATCTGATCGTGAACAGTACCAGCCACGTGAAGAGGGGACTCTCTTCGTGACCGCGAAGGATGTGAAAGGGCTACCGGTTGCGGCTGAGATTGCTCTCGGCCTGGTTGATGAGTCAGTCAAATACATTCAGCAGGACTACGCCGGAGATCCGCGACAGTTCTATTACGGCAACAAGCGTTCGCATCAAGTGCAGACTCAGAGCACATTGGATCAGAAGAGTTATACGCGTCTCGTCGAGGTCGAGGGAGAATTGCGCGATCGCAACGAGGCAGTAGAAATAGCGGACCAGGAAAAGGCCCAGCTAGCGGCCGAGATGGGTGCAATGGGATTGAAAGACGCGAAGACAAGAGCACCAGTTACTCGAGATGGTTTTATCGGCGGTGCGAAAACAGACTTAGATCGCGCGAGACGCAGTCGTGCGGACGACGCCTCTGAGCTGCCACCACCATCTGCAGCTCCGAAGGAAGTTTCCGGACAGGAGCCAGCGGTACAAGTCCGCAGCGACTTTCGCTCCACTGTTCTTTGGCTTCCTGACGTGAAGACTGATGCCGGTGGTACTGCGACCGTAAAGGTCAAGTATCCCGACTCGTTAACGACGTGGTCTGCAACCGCACGAGTTGCGACTGCCGGAAATCAGTTTGGCATCGGCAATTCCTCCACGCGCACCAAGCAGCCGCTCATCGTTCGACTCCAGGCGCCACGCTTTTTTGTCGTCGGCGATCAGGTCACAGTGTCGGGCGTCATCAACAACAACACTGACGAAGCCATGAGTGTCATGCCGGCGTTGAATGCAGAAGGTCTGTCAGTCACCGGTCTGCTCATCGACGGCAAACCCGTCAATAGTCCGCAGACACCGGTCGAGATCAAGGCGAACAGTGAAGCCCGAGTCGATTGGCTGGTGGAGGTGAAGCACGCCAGCGAAGCAAAACTGCAAGTCGAAGCGCGTAGCAGCAAGTACGCCGATGCAATGGAAAAGACATTTACCGTCTTCGAGCACGGCATCGAGAAGTATGTGACGCGATCCGGCAAGATGCGCGGCGATGGTGTTTCGATCAAACTCGACATTCCGAAAGAACGTCGTGCCGACTCGACAAATCTCACTGTTCAGATTGCGCCCAGCATGGCTACGACGATGCTCGACGCGCTGCCATACCTGATCGACTATCCGTACGGATGCACTGAGCAGACGATGAGCCGCTTTTTGCCGGCAGTAGTCACTGCAAAGACTTTGCGCGACCTCGGTCTCAAACCAGAGACTGCGATGCACAAGATCTTTGGCGGCATCGAGCAATCGAGTGCATCTGCCACTCATACGCAAGGTCGTAGAGATCTAAAAGAACTCGAAGCAATCACTAAGCAAAGTTTGAACCGTCTCTACGATTTTCAACACAGCGACGGTGGTTGGGGCTGGTGGAAAGACGGTGAGAGCGATCACTTCATGACCGCGTACGTTCTTTGGGGCATGACACTCGCTCGCCAGGCCGACATCTCTGTGAAATCGGATGTGATGGAACGTGCCGCAGCTTTTCTCGATAAGGAGCTTGTCGAAGAAGAAACCAACTACGACTCACAATCATGGATGCTGCATTCGCTGGCTGTTTATTACGCGTTCCAGAAACAGTCGGAGGTAAGCAAGTTCCAGGCGACCGCCTTCACCAATCTCTGGAAGAATCGCGATCGGTTGAACGCCTACACGCGTGCGCTGCTCGCGCTCGTCGCTCACAACTACGGTTATCGAGATCAGGCGAAGACACTCGTGGCGAATCTCGAAAACGGTGTCAAGATAGATTCACAGCCTGATACATCGATCGTACAGAGTGGCGCGCAATCGTCCGATCCTTCTGTTATGGGAACCGCGCATTGGGGCGAGGATGGAATCTACTGGCGCTGGTCCGATGGAGGCGTCGAAGCAACATCGTTCGTCCTGCGTGCGCTCCTCGCTATCGATCCGCAAAACAAATTGATTGAGCCCGTAACAAATTGGCTGGTGAAGAACCGACGCGGCGCGCAGTGGAGCAACACGCGCGATACGGCGATTGTTGTTCTGACGCTGAACGATTATTTGCGTGTCAGCGGAGAAGTACAGCCGGCGATCGGATACCAATTGCTGGTGAACGGAAATCCCGTCGCAACAAAACAGATCACAGCTGAGGACGCACTGAGCGCACCAAGTCAGTTTGCCATCTCGCGTGAGCTACTTCGCGATGGACAAAATGAGATCAGCATCATGCGGAAGAATGGTAGTGGTCCACTTTACTTTTCCGCGGCAGCGGAGTTCTTCAGTTTGGAAGAGCCTTTGAAACCGGCCGGTAATGAGATCTTTGTGAAGCGCCAGTATTTCAAACTCGTGAATCACCCCACGCTGTTGAAAGGAGTAGTCTCGGAAAGAGTGCCGCTGAACGATGGTGAAACAGTGAAGAGTGGCGATCGCATCGAGGTCGTACTCACGGTTGAGGCTAAGAACAACTATGAGTATTTGCTGTTCGAAGATCTCAAGCCCGCGGGACTAGAGGCGGTGCAAATTCGTAGTGGCGAGAGTGTTTATGTGCGTGAACTGAAGTCAGGTGGTGGTTTTACTGGACGTCAGCGATGGGTCTATCAGGAGTTGCGCGATCGGAAAGTCGCATTGTTTGTAGACAAACTGCCGGAAGGAATCTGGCAGCTCAGTTACGAAATGAGAGCTGAAGTCCCGGGCGCGTTTCATGCGTTACCCGTGTTGGGCCATGCGATGTACGTGCCCGAGATTCGGACCAATGGCGCCGAGACGCGTGTGCGCGTCGTCGACTAACGATTTTCGTCGAGCCGGGCTTTAGCTTCCTGGATCTGCGCTTTGACTTTTGCAAGATCGTCCAGCGATAAGGCCTGTTGCGGGCGATCGCAGATGCCGGTGCTAATGAGCACCGCCGCGCCACTACGCGTTTGACGAAACACGCTGAGCTCGAGATCGCCCATGGTTTTATATTTTGCTTCGAACCCGATGAGTTTAGTGGCAGTCTCGTCGACCCGTGAGATCGTGTCGATCGCATTCAGGAGGGAATCAATCTCCTCGTAATCGACAAATGCGCGGTTATCATCGGGTCGCTCACCACCTTCTCGCAGTACAACGACAATTCCTTTCGCGAATACCAGGCCGTTGGCAACTGGTGTCTTCCCCGCGTCGCGCATCTCTATAGCGTCGATCCTCACTCCTCGAACCTCAACCGTCGTGATACGCGTAAAGCCCTTGATGATCACGCTGTTGTGACGAGCATCAAGATCTTCGAGCCTCGTCCGAGGCTCAAAAGGTTCACAACCAAGCTTGCGCCAGAACTGCGGCCCGGGTCGCTGGGCCATGGCTGCGCTGCCACACAGCAACACCAACATCGAGAGAAGAAGCGTTCTTATATACATAGGAATCTCCAGCGGGAGAGCAGGTTTGTTGTGCACTGTCACTCACAAGGATGCCGTGAGTTCCAAAAAATAACACGAATTGCTGTATTTAATCCGTAAAAAATCCGTAAAATCCGTGGCTTAATGACTGAAGATTTCTATTGCGACGAAGTATTAAGCGGGCGCACACCAGTAAAAATCGTTCGCGAAACGGATAACGTGCTCGCCTATCACCACACGCGTCCGTTCTGGCCGGTGCACATTGTGGTCATTCCGAAACGTCACATCTCGTCGTTGATCACGCTTGAAGACGATGATGGTCCGCTCGTACTCGAGATGCTTGGAGTAGTTCGTGAAGTGGCGAAGGAAGTCCTTGCGGAACACGGCGCTTGTCGTGTGTTGACCAACCTCGGCAGGTATCAGGACTCGAAACACCTGCACTGGCATGTGAGCTCAGGCGAAAGCAGCAGCGGTTAGCGCGTGTGGCAGTTACAGAAGTGTAACGGCAATAACGATCACTTGGCGGCCTTTGCGTAATCTTAGCGAGCGTTTGCCAGAGAAACATGAAAGTTATCGCTTCAATCTTGCTGTTGCTTGCTTCGCTGGGCAGTGTCTTCAGTCAGCAGGCACAACTCGACACGCTTCGCGCCGAGGGTTATGAGGCGCTCTATAACCTCGACTACGAAGGCGCACGCAAGCGTTTCCAAAAAATGGTCGAACTCGCGCCGGAAGATCCTGCGGGCGCGCAATGTATCGCCTCGAGTTTATGGTTGCAGCAGCTAAACGAGTCGTACCAGCTCAAAGCCACGCTCTACAGCGGTGACAGCAAGGAAAAAATGGACCGACGTCAAACGGAAGAATTTCGCAAATGGATTCGGCAGGCAAAGACACTTTCCGAAGCACGGTTGAAGAAGGAGCCGCGCAATGTCGATGCACTCTATTATCTCGGCGCCGCCGAAGGGCTTGAAGCAGCATACACGGCGCAAGTAGAGCGAAAATATGTTGCTGCGTTGCGTGCCGGAACTAGCGCGGTGGACCACCATCGAGAGGTGATCAAGCTGTCGTCTGACTATCACGACGCCGAACTTACGATCGGTTTGCACAACTATGTTGTCGGTTCGCTCTCGTTGCCCTTGAAGATGATTGCGGGAACGATGGGTGTGCGTGGGTCGAAGAAGCGTGGACTCGAAACACTCGAACGCGTGACCGCGGAAGGGAAGTGGGCCCGCGATCTGGCTCGCATCCTGCTCGTCGACCTTTACAAACGGGAGAAGCGTTACGAAGACGCGGTGAAGATGGCGCGCCATTTATCGGAGAAGTATCCGCGCAATTATCTGTACAAGCTGCAAATGGCCGACGCGCTGACTTTGCAGATTGCGACTTTGCGTAAGAAGAAGGCGCCGTTCAAGGTCGAAGAAAACGAGTTACAGAACATCTTCACCGCTTTGTCTCGCGACAAAACGTTCGACTCTCCGACTCGCAACCTCATAAACCAACGCTGGACTCTCGCCCGCCAACAACTCTCTCAAGATTGATCTTTGTACTTGGTGCTTTGTGCTTGGTACTTAGTACTTGGTACTTAGTACTTGGTACTTTGTACTTGGTACTTTGGTTGTTCGAGTGTTAAATACAAAGAACAAAGATCCAAGTACCAAGTCCAACACATGGCCGACCACCATAACGAGAAACTGCTCGGGCTGCTCGATCGAATCAAAGAATTCCTGCGGACGAAAGTCTATCCGCTTGAAACCGATTTTCTGCGGCGCCCGTTTCGCGATCTTACCCCAGCTTTCAGCGCCAAACGCGACGAAGTAAAAGCTATGGGACTCTGGGCTCCGCACCTGCCAACGGATCACGGGGGCCTGGGACTATCGCTCTCCGAATTCGCACTCGTTAGCGAAGAGCTGGGCCGCACACCCATCGGGCACTACCTCTTCAACTGCCAGGCGCCCGACATCGGAAACATGGAAATTCTTTTGGACCATGGCACCGCAGAGCAGAAGGAAAAATATTTTGCTCCACTCGCGCGTGGCGATGTGCGCAGTTGTTTTTCAATGACCGAGCCCGAGCATCCCGGATCGAATCCGACGTGGATGAGCACCACGGCAACAAAGGACGGCGACGATTACGTCATCAACGGTCATAAGTGGTTCACGTCATCGGCGGAGGGCGCCAGCTTCGCGATTGTGATGGCGATAACCAATCCGGATGCGTCCAATCGCTATAAACGCGCGAGCCAGATCATTGTTCCGATCCCGACGCCGGGATTTCAATTGGTGCGGAACATCAACGTGATGGGCGACGAAGGCAGCGATTACGCGAGTCATGCGGAAGTGAGATACGAAAACTGTCGTGTGCCGCAAAGCAACCTGCTCGGCGAGGAAGGCGAAGGTTTTACGATCGCGCAGGAACGTCTTGGACCAGGCAGGATTCATCACTGTATGCGGTGGATCGGCATCTGCGAGCGAGCGTTTGATTTGATGTGCAGCTATGCGGTGCGCAGAGAGTTGTCACCGGGCGTTGTGCTCGGAAGCCGGCAGAACGTACAGGAGTGGATCGCGGAGAGTCGCGCTGAGATCAATGCAGCGCGTTTGCTTGTTTTGCAGACAGCTCGGGCGATCGATCGGCAGGGCGCGGCGTCGGTGCGAGCGGATATCTCTCTGATAAAGTTTTTTGTCGCCGGAATTTTGCAGAGAGTTTTGGATCGCGCCATTCAAGTGCACGGCGCGCTTGGACTGACTGACGCTACGCTTTTGTCGTACTGGTACAGGCACGAACGCGCAGCTCGGATTTACGATGGACCAGATGAGGTTCACAAAATGGTCGTTGCGCGCGCTGAGCTGAAGAAGTATTAAATCCTGCAAATCTTGTAAATCATGTCCACAATAGATCGTTCGTCTTCGGTCCGGTCAGGGGAGGAACTACCCACAGAACTCCTTTTCCAGTATCTCAGCGCGCATCTGCCCGGTCTCACAGCCCCACTGACCGTCGAACAGTTTCCCGCCGGCTTTTCCAATCTCACTTATTTACTACGCTCCGGCGATCGCGAGTTAGTCCTGCGCCGTCCTCCGGTGGGCGCGAAGATCAAAACGGCGCACGACATGAGTCGTGAGTATCGCATTCTTTCGCATCTGTATCCGGTCTATCCAAAGGTCCCGCGACCGCTATTGTTCTGCGATGATGAATCGATTCTCGGCGCACCGTTCTACGTGATGGAACGCGTGACGGGAATCATTCTGCGCGCTCAACGACCAACGGGAATCGATCTCGCGCCGGCACTAATGCGTCGTCTTTCACAGGCGTTTATCGAAAACCTCGCAGAAATTCATGAACTCGATTATCAGGCCGCGGGATTAGGCGAACTCGGATCGCCGCAAGGCTACGTCAAACGCCAGGTTGAAGGTTGGACCAAACGATACTTCAACGCGCGCACAGATGATGTTCTCGCGATTGAGAATCTCGCCGGCTGGTTGCAGCAAAATCTGCCCGCCGATTCGGAACGACCAGGTTTGATCCACAACGATTACAAGTACGACAACCTCGTGCTTGATCCCGACGATCTGGGACGCGTAATAGCGGTGCTCGATTGGGAAATGGCAACGATTGGCGATCCGTTGATGGATTTCGGGAC
>DASTVU010000116.1:0-2585 GCA_035758935.1 Pyrinomonadaceae bacterium
GATCGTGGCGCCAGGCTTCACGTCTGCAATCACAGTCGGTTCGATGAAGAATCCCTGCTCGCCATCCGAACCACCTCCGGCCACAACACGACCACCTTCACTCTTCCCTTTTTCAATATAAGAGTTGATGGACTTGAACGCTTTCTCATTGATCACGGCGCTCAGGTTCGTAGTTGGATCTGATGGATCGGCAAGCTTGAGCTTTTCCGTGCGCTCGACAATCTTGTCGATCATCGTGTCGTAAACCCGAGCATCGATGATCGCGCGAGAACAGGCAGAACATTTCTGACCCTGAAATCCGAAAGCCGCCTGCACCACACCTGTTGCGGCATCGTCGAGATTCGCATCATCGGCAACAATGATGGCGTCCTTGCCGCCCATCTCCGCCACGACTCGCTTAATCCAGATCTGACCGTCGTGAACTTTTGCCGCACGCTCGTTGATTCTGAGTCCGACCTCTTTCGATCCGGTAAACGCAACGTAGCGAGTCTTCGGGTGGTCCACAACGACATCACCCACTTCCGCGCCCGATCCAGTCATGAAGTTGACCACTCCCGGAGGCAGTCCGGCTTCTTCGAGGATTTCGAAGAACTTGAACGCGATCGTCGGTGCATCTGACGAAGGTTTCAAAACGACGGTGTTGCCGGTGACGACGGAAGCGACCGTCATACCCGCCATGATTGCGAGCGGAAAGTTCCATGGTGGAATAACGGCACCAACGCCGAGCGGTATGTAGTCAAGCTCATTCTGTTCGCCCGGGATATTGACGAGCTGTTGGTCGCCCGCATAGCGCTGCATTTCGCGACCATAGAATTCGCAAAAGTCGATCGCTTCCGCAGTGTCGCCGTCGGCCTCGGCCCAGGTCTTTGCAACCTCGTGAATCATCCACGCCGACAATTCGTGTTTGCGTTCGCGCATGATCTCGGCGACGCGAAACAGGAGGGCTATACGATCCGCGGCGGGACTGTGCTTCCACGTTTCAAAAGCCTTTGCGGCTTCTTCTACTGCCCGGTTTGCCAGTTCTTTGGTTGCTTTATTAAATCGACCGACTACTTGTGTGCGATTGGCGGGATTGATGCTCTCGAGCAGGTCGCCCGTAGCGATACGTTCGCCGCCGATCACGAGCGGATATTCGCGTCCAAGTTGGCTCTGAACCTTCTGGAGCGCCTCACGCATCGCCTGCGCGTTCTCTGACTTTGTGAAATCTGTAAACGGTTCGTTACGAAATTCGGATGACATTTTTTGCTCCTATTTAAGCCACAGATGAACGCGGATGAACACAGATCAGACCAGCGTTCATCCGCGTTCATCTGTGGCTAACTAACTAGTCCCACTTGCCTGCTTTTTGAAGTTTCTTGATCTTGCGTTTTACGATCTCGCGTTTGAGGGCGCTCATCTTGTCGAGAAATACGATCCCGTCACAGTGATCGGTTTCGTGTAGCATGCAGCGCGCTGTCAGTTCCATGCCGTCGAGTTCGAACCACTCGCCTTTCACATCCTGTGCGCGCACAATCGCTCGCAGGCTGCGTTCGACGGGTGTGAAAATTCCCGGAAACGATAGGCAGCCCTCTTCACCATTCTGATTTCCTTCGACGCGGAGCACCTCTGGATTGATCAACGTCACGCGCTGCGACGGATCTTTTCCACCCGAGCAATCCATCACAAATAATCTCTTTGGAACACCGACCTGCACGGCCGCGAGACCCACACCGGGCGCGGCGTACATCGTCTCAAACATGTTGCTGACGAGCTTCGCGAGATCGGCGTCAAACTCGGTCACCGGATCTGCAGGTGTATCGAGCACCGGCGCCGGCCATTTAACAATTTCCAGTAAAGCCATGTCGTGATTCTGCCACAAAAAGGCACAAAAGCATAAAAGACTAATAACCTCTGAGCTGCTCTCGATACCCTTCGAAGTTTCGCTTCATCTCGCCCAAACTGTCGCCACCAAACTTCTCTCGCATCGCGCCCGCAAGCACGAGCGCAACCATCGACTCTCCAATCACTCCCGCGGCCGGAACTGCCGTCACGTCGGAACGTTCAAAAGCCGCGGCTTCCTCTTCTTTCGTGTCGATGTCCACTGAACGAAGTGCACGACGCAAGGTAGAAAGCGGTTTTAGATGTCCTCGTATGCGGATCTGTTCGCCATTCGTGATGCCACCCTCCAGCCCACCCGCGCGATTCGTTTCGCGAATAAACTCGCGCGTCTCGGCGTTGTACGCAATCTCATCGTGCACTTCAGAACCGGGCAAGCTGCTGGCTTCCGCACCGGCTCCAATTGCGACCGCTTTCACAGCCGGGATCGACATCACTGCCTGGGCCAGAAGTCCATCAAGCTTCAGATCCCACGACGTGTGCGAACCGAGACCCGGAACAACTCCCCGCACCGCGACCTCAAATATGCCGCCAAGCGTATCGCCCTGTTTTCGGATCTCGTCGATCAACTCGATCATCTTTTGTTGTGCGTCGTCGTCAGCGCAGTGCAACGGGGCGTCGTCTGGAATTGCAGCGAGTTGATCCCAACTCAACTCGAGTGGCGACTCGGGAATGCCTCCGAGCTGTATCACGTGACTGCGAACTTCAAC
>DASTVU010000117.1:0-4751 GCA_035758935.1 Pyrinomonadaceae bacterium
CGCTGCGATCCGGACACGCTCGAATGGGCCACCAAACATCTCCACGTGCCAGTGATCGATCACTGGTGGCAGACTGAAACCGGTTGGCCCGTGGGCGCGAACGTGGCTGGACCAAACATGCTGCCTATCAAACCCGGCTCGTGCGGTGTGCCGATGCCTGGTTACGACGTGCGAGTCGTCGACGACGCGAGCCGCGAAGTGTCTGCGAATACGACCGCCAATGTCGCAATCAAACTTCCCTTGCCTCCAGGATGTCTACTGACTCTCTGGAACAACGACGGAGGTTGCCAGGAGTCGTACTTCAACTCTTATTCCGGCTACTACAAAACCGGAGATGCGGGTTTCAAAGACGACGATGGCTATCTCTGGATCATGGGCCGCACTGACGACATCATTAACGTTGCCGGTCATCGTCTCTCGACAGGCGGAATGGAAGAAGTGATCGCCGGACATCCTGACGTTGCCGAATGCGCTGTGATTGGAAAAGCCGACGATCTCAAAGGTGAAGTGCCGCTCGGGCTGGTAGTACTCAAAGCCGGCACAAATCGAAGTGAAGAAGAGATTGTCGGCGAAGTGATTGCAATGGTGCGCGACCGGATTGGACCAGTAGCATCCTTCAAAACAGCACGAGTTGTGAATCGATTGCCTAAGACACGTTCAGGAAAGATCGTGCGCGGCACAATCAAGAAGATCGCCGACGGAGTTGACTACCAGATTCCAGCGACAATTGAGGACGCAACAGTGCTTGACGAGATCAAAGCTGTCTTGACGTGAGTCATGGCTTTCGGAAAATCCCCTCATCAATCGCGATGTTGTGCTTCATCTCATCCACTTTGATCCGGAAGTTACCCGACTCAAAAGCGAAGCGAACGCTGAATGGCATCTTTACTCCACCCACGTCCTGATAATCTTCCAGATGCACCTTGACGAAAACGATCCCGCGATTTGGCACACGGCGGGCCATGTCCCAGCGAATGAGCAAACCATTCTCGATATCGAAGAACAGTTTTTCAGACGGTCCCTTTGCCGGTATACCTTCGATTACATGCGCGTAACGCCCATCTAGCCAGGCCTTGTTTTGCAACTTCACACTCTCGAACAAACTCCTGATCTTTCCGGCACTGAATACTTCCGCATCGCGCTCCAACTCGGCGAATTCCTGTGGACTGGTATCAGTGTAGGTACCGACCGGCGTTTGCACCCAACGGGTTTCACCATCGAATCCTTTCTTTAGTGTGCCGATGTGCGGAAACTCAATCACGGTTAGGGTTTTGTTTGGTTCCTTTCGCCAGCCTGCTATCGTTCCAGTTATTCCGAGAATCTGGAACGTTCCTTTCATTCTCAAACTGGTTATGCCGGCGATGGCTCCCTGACCTCCAAGCGCCTCCTCGTAACGTTTTAGAATCTGATCGATGACAGCCTGCTCGGTTGGCGACGGAGATGCAGCGGGAGAAGTTTCAGTGGGCCCATTGCGCACACAGGAAAGTTGCACTGTTATCAGAAGGGCGCCAAGCAGCAGAAGTGGAGGGGGTTTCAGCGGCATTCAATACACACGTTAAGCCAAAAAAGCACAAAACGCACAAAAGGCACAAGTGATTTCTGACACTTGAAAGCAGTTTAAGCCACAGATGAACGCGGATGAACACGGTCGGATCCGCGGTTGCCCTTTATGCTTCTTCGTGCCGAATTTTTTGTGCTTTTTGTGCCTCTTTGTGGCTTAATAGTGCCCTAAATGATTAAACGATTGGCTCTCATTGTCTGCGTCTTCCTCTCGTTTGAGACTCTTCTCTTCGCGCAGACGAATTCCCTCGCCCGCAGCGTCACGATTTATCGCGACACGTACGGTGTCCCTCACGTTTTCGGCCGCACTGACGCGAGCACTGTCTTCGGTTTCGCCTACGCTCAGGCGGAAGATAATTTCTGGCGCGTTGAGGAAAACTTCATCCTCGCGCTGGGACGAGCGTCTGAATTGTACGGCGAGAAAATGCTCGATGAAGATCGTCTCAATCATGCACTCGAAATCCCGAGGCTAGCGCGCGCAGAGTACGCGCGACTCGATCCTCGCATGCGTTCGTTGTGCGATGCCTTCGCCGCAGGTTTCAACTACTATCTTGCGCGCCATCCCGAAGTACGCCCGCGACTGCTAACCAAGATCGAACCGTGGCACACGCTCGCTTTCATTCGTTACAACTATTACCAGAACGGTTTCGCGCGTGATCGGGGTCTGCGCGGTTCCGGACTGCAAACGGCTGCAATCGACAACGATCTGAAAGAACACACGGGCTCGAATGGCTGGGTAGTGGGATCATCCAAAAACGCGTCCGGTTACGCAATGCTCTTCATCAACCCTCACCTGCCGTTCTTTGGTCCAGGCCAGGTTTATGAAGGTCACGTTCATAGCGATGAGGGTTGGAACTTTACCGGGTACACGCGTTTTGGCTTTCCGCTGCCGTACGTTGGACACAACGAAAACGGTGGTTGGGTGAGCACAGATAATGCGGCGGACTTGACCGACGTCTACACGGAAACATTCGACGATCCGGCTCGCCCGCTCGCATATAAGTACGGCAAAGGTTATCGCCTCGCTACTGAGCGCGTAGAAGAGATCAAAGTGAAGACTGCGAACGGTCCCGAGACGCGGAAATTTACGATGCGCAAAACGCATCACGGCCCGATCCTCGGGGCGCGCGACGGCAAGATGCTTTCGCTGCGCATGGCAAAGTTTGAATCGGACGGATGGCTGCGCGAGTGGTACGACATGACACGCGCGACATCGCTAGCGGCGCTCAAGCGAGCGATGGCGCCGCTCAATATGAATTTCGGAAACGTGATGTACGCCGATCGCCAGGGAAACACATGGTATCTCTACAATGGCGCAGTACCCCGACGCGATCCGCGTTTTGACTGGACCAAGCCGGTTGACGGTAGCGATCCAGCGACTGAATGGCAGGGCTATCACACAATCAATGAATTGCCGCAACTAACAAACCCGAAAACGGGGTGGATGCAAAACTGCAACACCACTCCTTTTCTGCTGACGAGTGAGGGTAACCCGGATTCAAAACAGTTCCCGAAGTACATGGTCCAGGAGGGCGACAACCCTCGGGGTGCAGTCTCCAGAGAAATCCTTGCAAGTAAACCAAAATTCACCTTCGATGAGTGGATAAAGTTTGCGTTTGACACGCGAGTAATGAGTGTCGGCAAACGATTGCCCGGACTGCTTACGGCACTCAAGCAGCGTCTTGATAACTTTCCACGAACCGGATCGACGGAAGAGACACGGCTGCGCGAAGTTTACGACGAACTATCTCGCTGGAATCATCGCAGTGCGAACGACTCAGTCGCGATGACTATCTTTAGTCTCTGGCACGATCGGATCTCTCGCGATCAAAACCTGAACGTCTTCACTGCGCTTACAGAGGTTCTAAACACACTTCAACGTGATTTTGGAACCTGGAAGGTTGCGTGGGGCGAACTCAATCGCCTGCAACGTCGCGACGAAAGCAGGGACGAGGAGTTTCAGGATTCTAAATCGAGTCTGGCCGTTAGCGGTGTAAACGGTAACGATGGCGCTGTCTTCACATTTTATGCCGCACCTACACGTGGACAGAAAAGGCGATACGGCGTTGCAGGTGGAACCTATATCAGCGTCGTTGAGTTTGGACCAAAGGTTCGGGCTCTCTCGGTCCACCCATTCGGCGCCAGCGGCGATCCGAAGAGCAAGCACTACATGGACCAGTCAGTCCTCTACACGCGCGGAGAATTCAAACCAGCTCCGCTCACACTCGAAGACGTCAAAGCCAATCTCGAGTCCTCGTATCATCCCGGCGAAGAGCCAGGCAGATGAGAAATATTTTAGCCACAGATGAACGCGGATGAGCACAGATCAATCCGCTTTCATCCGTGTTCATCCGTGGGTTAAACATGTTGTGTTTTCAGTGGCCTGAAGAATGAATGATCTCGTATGTGTCCGGTGCGATGTAATTGTAAATGTCCTCAAGCCAGGTTTCGGACTCACGGGTCCAGTTTATTTCTGCCAAGTCTTTATCCGACGTTGGATTTCTTCGTTGGAGATGATTCGTTGTTCGTCGGAGTCTTTGAGACCGCGTTGAACCATCAGATCAAAGGCTAGCTCGCGGACAATGCTGAAAGAGAACAAGCATGGTTCCCGTCTCGATACTCGATCTCGTTCCGGTTATCCTGGGTGAAACACCACACGAGGCGCTGCGCAAGAGCCTCGATCTCGCGCAACATGCCGAGAAGTTTGGTTATAAGCGCTACTGGGTCGCGGAGCATCACAACATGACTGGCATTGCGAGCGCCGCGACGTCTGTCGTGATCGGATATCTTGCAGGCGGGACGTCAACAATTCGTGTGGGTTCGGGCGGCATCATGCTGCCGAATCATCCACCGCTGGTGATCGCGGAACAGTTTGGCACACTCGAATCACTCTACCCGGGTCGCATCGATCTCGGACTGGGCCGCGCGCCTGGAACTGACTCGCGAACATTGCGCGCGTTACGTCGCGATCCGACGCGTGAATACAGTTTCCCTCAAGAGGTTCTTGAATTGCAGTCATTCCTCGCACCGGTACTCTCGGGCCAACCTGTACGCGCCGTTCCCGGTGCCGGCACTAACGTTCCAATCTGGATCCTCGGTTCGAGCACCTTCGGCGCCGAACTCGCCGCGTCGCTCGGGCTTCCCTACGCCTTCGCATCACACTTCGCCCCCGACGCGCTCCTCTCTGCCCT
>DASTVU010000118.1:0-4695 GCA_035758935.1 Pyrinomonadaceae bacterium
CATCGAAGCGGACGACATCGCGCGTCGCGGCGCTCTGCTTGGCGGTCTCCTCTTATCCGTGTAATCCGAAATGCTCATCGCAACCTGGAACGTAAACTCAATCCTCGTACGTACGCCGAACGTGCTTCGCTGGCTCGACGCGGTGAAACCCGATGTCCTCTGCATGCAGGAAACAAAATGCACTGACGACAAGTTTCCGACGCTCTTGTTTCAGGAACGTGGTTACCAGTGCCAGCTATTTGGGCAGCAGGCGTACAACGGCGTCGCGATCCTCACGCGGGAAGCATGCGACACCAGTCATCGCGGATATCCCGGCGACGATGAATCAGCGCAGTCGCGATTGATCACTACCTGTGTCAATGGAATCAATATCGTCAACGTGTACATTCCGAATGGACAGGCAGTCGGGACAGATAAATACGCGTTCAAGCTTGCGTGGATGGAGCGGCTGCGCGAGTTTTTTGATGCGAACTACGATCCAAAAACGCCGGTGTTGTTATGTGGTGACTTCAATGTCGCTCCGGAAGAGCGCGACGTGCATGACATCCGTTTATGGCAGGGACGCGTCATGTTCAGCGAACAGGAACGCGCCGCGTTGCAGCGCATAAAATCGTGGGGCTTCAACGATGCCTATCGTTTGCACATACAGGATGGCGGACACTTCACGTGGTGGGATTATCGCGCGGGCGCCTTTCGACGCAATCTCGGTTTGAGGATCGATCACATGTGGATTAGTGAGCCACTGGTGGGGAGAAGTGTTCGGTCGTGGATTGATCCGGAACCGCGCAAGTGGGAAAAACCTTCCGACCACGCACCGGTTATAACAGAAATATCTTAGCCGCGGATAAACGCGGATTTAGTTAGACGTCAGTTCGGCGGTTTTCTCTGTAATATCCTTCTGAGCCCACTCGTTGTCGCGGCTCGCTTCGCCCGCCTTCGAGCGTTTCGCGGCCTTCATGCGTTGAACGAGATCCATGTGCGTTGAGAAGTAGGGAAGGCTCTTGCCGACAATCTCCTGAACAGAGTTGAAGCCTTTGTCGACCATGAATTTCTCCACGCCTTCCTTCAACTCGTCGATCATCTTCACGCCTTGCAGCATCACGCCAGTGCAGATCTGGACCGTTGAGGATCCGAGCAGCAGGAACTCAAGTGCGTCGTGTGAATTCTCGATACCGCCAATGCCGCTGATCGAAATGTTTTCAGGCTTTGCTAGCGCGAGTTGACTGACCATGCGCAACGCAATCGGGCGCACCGCCTGCGCTGAATAACCACCGGGAACGCAGTGTCCCTCAACGGTCGGCATCGGTCGCAGCGTATCAAGATCGACACCAATCACTGACAAGATCGTATTGATTGCTGAAATTCCAACGGCGCCGCCGTTGATTGCTGCCTGCGCAGGCTCGCGAATGTTCGTGATGTTGGGCGTCATCTTGGCCCACACCGGAATCTTTGCAATTTCCGTCACCCAGCTCGTCACTTCTTCAGTCAGATCCGGATGTTCACCCATCTCCGAACCCATCTTGCGTTCCGTCATACCGTGCGGACACGAGAAGTTGAGTTCGAACCCATCGACGCCCGTGTCCTGGACCATCCGCGTCAATTCCTGCCAGCGACTCTTTTCGTACTCCTCCATGATCGACGCGATCAGAATGTTGTTTGGATACTCTTTCTTGACCTGCCGAAACTCGTCCAGCCAGACGTCGATCGGTCGATCGGAAATCAGTTCGATATTTTCAAAACCGATTACTTCGCCTGTGGTTCTCGAACGGAGTTTCCCGTAACGCGGTACAACATTCACGACCTTCGCCGACTCAAGACTCACAGTCTTCGCGACAGCACCACCCCAACCTGCGTCAAATGATTTCGCAAGCACGCGAGCATTTGTTCCCGGCGGCCCCGATCCGAGGACGAACGGGTTTGGAAACTTCATGCCGTTGACGGTGATTGATAAATCCATAAAAACAAACTCCTTTTAATCAGCAACGAGCGAGCCATATGTATCCGGACGGCGATCGCGGAAAAACTGCCACGTGTTGCGAACTTCGCGTATCTTGTCGAGATCGAGATCAGCAACGACGAGCGCGTCCTTATCGCGTGGCGCCTCTGCCACAAACTGTCCACGCGGATCGCAGAAGTAGCTCTGACCATAAAACTCGCCGATGTCCCACGGTTGCTCGTGACCGATTCGATTGATCGCGCCGATGAAATAGCCATTCGCAACTGCGTGTGCCGGTTGCTCCAAGCGCCATAAGTACTCGGAAAGTCCCGCCACCGTCGCCGACGGATTGAAGACGATCTCGGCGCCGTTTAGACCAAGTGCGCGCGCGCCTTCAGGGAAGTGCCGGTCGTAACAGATGTAAACACCGATGCGAGCGAACGCCGTATCGAAACACGGATAACCGAGATTGCCTGGACGAAAATAGAACTTCTCCCAGAAACCCGGATTCACGTGCGGAATGTGGTTCTTGCGATACTTGCCGAGATACTTGCCATCGGCGTCGATGACTGCCGCGGTGTTGTAATAGATTCCGGTGAGCTCTTCTTCGTAAATCGGCACGACGATAACCATGCCGTGTGCTTTGGCGACTTCCTGCATCAACCTCACGGTTGGACCATCAGGAATTCTCTCGACTGCTTCATACCAGCGCGTTTGTTGTTCCGCACAGAAATACGGCGTCGTGAAGATCTCCTGCATGCAGATAATCTGCACGCCCTGTTTCGCAGCCTGTTCGATGTAGGTCAGGTGTTTCTCAATGTTCAGGCGTTTGATTTCGTCGATCGGCAGATCGGTTGACCCCGCATTGGAACACTGTATTAGGGCGCATTTTACGTTGCGTGGCATTAAGCTGACTCTCCCTTCGAGGTCTTAGTCAAGACGTAGTATATGCCGAATCCGAGGGCAAAAGTCACGAACCATGCGTAAGTATAGAGGTTGTCGAAAAAGTTTGGATTGCTGACTTGCCCGCCCGGCGTGGTTGCCGCGCGCAGAAACCCAGGGACTACCGGAACGATTGCAGCACACAGCGCAACGATTGCCCGCCAATTGAAGCCACTGCCGTAAGAGTAAGGCCCGTTGGGCTCAAAGAGACCGGCGAGGTCCAAGCGTTGTTTTCTGATCACCCAGTAATCACAAATCAGAATCCCCGCAATAGCGCCCATCAAGCCTGAGTAACCAATCAACCAGGTGAAGATGTAAGCACCCATTGACGCCATCAACTTCCACGGCATCATCAATATGCCAATGACCGCCGTAATCAAGCCGCCGGTGACGTACGAGATTAGTCGAGGATTCAGATTTGAAAAGTCGTTTGACGGCGAGACGACATTCGCGGCCATGTTGGTGGTGAGTTGTGCCGCGAAGATCACCGCCGTCGCGAACAGTATGATCAGTACACTGTCAAAACGCGACATCAAATCAACTGGATTTGGAATCGCCACACCATAGATCAGCAATGTTGCGCTCGTTACGGCAACCCCGATAAAGGCAAACGCTGTCATTGTTAACGGCAGACCCAGCGCCTGGCCCACCATCTGTGACTTCTGTGAGCGCGCGTAACGAGTGAAGTCGGGAATGTTCAGACTCAACGTAGCCCAGTAGCCAACCGAGGCAGTCAGTGCGCCGGGGAAAATGTGCCAGAACTCTCCGTGCTGTTTCTGCAATGCTGCGGATTGCGTCAGTACCTGGCCCAATCCGCCCGCGCGCCACGCCGCCCAGATCAGCAGAATCAAACCACCGCCAAGCAGCAATGGCGCCGACCATGTTTCGAGATACTTGATCCCTTCGACGCCCTTCAAAATGATGAAGACCTGAATTCCCCAGAACAGGAAGAACGCGATCCACGTGTGAAGCGCAACATCGAGAATCGTAGTCGAAAGGGAATTCCACCCAGAAAACATCACGCCGAAGAGTGCATCGATCGCGGTGCCGCCAATCCACGTTTGAATGCCAAACCAGCCACACGCAACGATCGCGCGCAGCATCGCAGGCACATTCGCGCCTTTGGTGCCGAATGCCGCACGACTGAGAACGGGAAACGACACACCATACTTCGTCCCCGCATGAGCATTGAGGATCATCGGTATGAGCACAATCGTGTTGCCCAACAGAATCGTTATCATTGCCTGCCACCAGTTCATGCCGGCTTCGATGAAACCGCCGGCCAATGTGTAGGTGGTGATCACAACGCTCATGCCGATCCACAGGGCCGCAATGTTCCAGGTGGACCATGTCCTCTCTTTGATCGTGGTTGGTGCGAGATCCCGGTTCCAGAGCGGACTGTGTGAGACGTCGGTTTGTAGTTCTACAAAATCGCGTTGAGTGGCGGGGGATTCGGTTGTCATATGGTTTTGATCTGCACGTCACATCGCGACACAGGTGCCGCGCTTCAAGAACTGCCCATTGCCCGATTTGCCTTTGAACTCACCTTTGTCGATCACGACATTACCGCGTGAAAGAACTGTCTCGACAACACCCTTGATCTTCTTACCTTCGTAGGCGTTGTAGTCGCAGTTCATGTGTTGCGTTTTCACGCTCAACGTCTGTTCTTTTTCGGAATCGAAGATCACGATGTCGGCATCCGAGCCGACCGCAATCGTCCCTTTCTTCGGGAACAGACCAAACATCTTTGCTGCTGCGGTTGAAGTTAATTCCACGAACCGATTCAAGCTGATGCGATTCTCGACCACACCACCGTT
>DASTVU010000119.1:0-3795 GCA_035758935.1 Pyrinomonadaceae bacterium
ACATTGCTTATAAAAATCTGCGTAATCTGTGGTTACTGATCACGGCAAATCCCTCAACGATTCTTCCATCTTGTCTGTAAAATCCTTCCGGATCGTGAACGGCTTCCCGAGACAGTCGATGTAATGTGCCCACGCGTCCGCCACTTCTTTGTCGAGACACGGCGTCTTGCAGTCAAACTTCGAACAATAGCCTTCCGGCGTCGACGGATCGGCATCGAGACCGGTCCAATGCAGTGCCTCGTGAAGCACTGTGTGGTGCAATCGCGACGGCGTACTAAACGCCGTCGGGCAGATATAAACCGGCAGCGCGCCTGGTCCGGTTACATACGCAACCTTGCTTCGCTGACATTCCTCATCACCACATGTACGTCCGGCAAAATCAATCTTCGCGGTCTTCAAAAAGTCGTGGAGCTTGGTAATCCTTCCCACTACAGCTTTCAAAGTCGGTGGATCGCTTTCGAACAAGTCGCGCGCCATCGAGGTCGCCATCTTCTTTCCTTCCGCCCCCATGTTGATGTAATTGAGCGCACGTTCGGCGCGCCCCTTTGCTGTCTTCTGGGCCTCTTCCAAAGCCTTATTCTGCGCGGGTGTAAACTGGCAGGCGGGCGGCATCGACTGCGAAGCACTCGAAATGCAATTCGCGTCGTTGAATGCCTTCCTCGTTTTCTCATTCTTGAAATCGAGGTTGCCTTCGAGGTTCGCAACCGATGGACAAAAGGGCAGACTTGGACCACCGGCTGCTCTACTAGCCGGTATCAAAATGTACTTAATCTCGCCATCCGACGGACCCACACGCTTTCCGAATTCATCAACGCCACCCGGCGGCAAACCGTGCTCCCTTCGGTACTCTTCGATCATCGGTTTGTGAAAGTCTTCTTCCTCGAGCGGCGCCCTTTGCAGCGAGGTTTTAGCCGCACCACTTTGTTGGACCACGTGAGTTAGTTCGTGCGCGAGTAGATGTTGCCCCCTGGCATCCGAGCTGTAACGTCCCGCTCCAAAAACTATCTGCGAACCAACCGTGTAGGCTTGTGCGTTTACTGCGCTCGCGGAGTTTGCGGCTGCCGGATCGGAGTGCACCCGCACCTTACTGAAGTCGTGTCCAAAACGATCTTCCATCAAAACGCGCGTTGATGGATCCAGAGGACGTCCCGAGGATCGCAACACGTCGTTGACTATCGGCGGCACGTTGCCACCAAAGTGATGGCTATACGCAACCGCGTCAGTTTCATTTACTTGTCTGGCGTGCTTTCTCATTTGCCTAAAAATCCGCCGACGTTCCTCTCTGTGCAATCTCTGTGTTCTCTGTGTCTCGGTGGTTAATGAGTCAGGGTAAAAACAAACCACCGAGACACAGAGAACACAGAGGTTGCACAGAGAAGCATCAGATCCAGCCTCCGATTTCGGCCTCGGTTAAGGGCTTCTCAATCTTTGCGCACTCGGCTCGGGCGGCACGCTGGAGATGCAACATGCCCACCGACGAACCTTCGCCGGCGGCGAGAAAAGCTGCATTGAGAGCGATGTTGCGAATGTTTCCACCGGCCACTTTTAAGCGCGACAGTTTCGCCAGATCGAGATCGTCAGTCGGCGTGCCGGTTGGGAAAATGCGGCGCCAGATCTCCGCGCGATGCGAAGTATCGGGAAACGGAAAGTTGACGACGAAACGCACCCGTCGCAGAAACGCGGGATCGAGATCGCCTTTGCGATTCGTCGCCAGCACTGCGAGCCCGCGATACGTCTCCATGCGCTGCAAGAGATAGTTGATCTCGATGTTTGCGTAACGGTCGTGACTGTCCTTCACTTCGCTGCGTTTGCCGAAGAGCGCATCGGCTTCGTCAAAGAAAAGAATCGCGCCGCCGTCTTCCGCCGCATCAAACACGCGCCGCAGGTTTTTCTCAGTCTCGCCGATGTATTTACTGACAACACTCGACAGATCGATGCGATAGAGATCGAGTGAGAGCGCGTTCGCGAGCACTTCGGCCGCCATTGTTTTACCCGTGCCGCTCGATCCGGCGAAGAGTGCGTTGATACCGAGGCCGCGTGCACTGACAGCGCCGAATCCCCACGAGTCGTAAACCGTGTTCCGGTGGGCCACGTGCGCTCCGATCTCGCGAAGTTGGCTAAGCTCCTCCGGCGGCAGAACGAGATCCTGCCATTTCGCGATCGGATCGATGCGTTGGGCCAAGTCGTCGAGACGCAGTCGCGCCTGCGCGCGGCTGGCGTTCCACAATTCCGTCGCAAGCGAACTCTCGGATCTCGCGTTGTTGTTGGCTTCGATGACCGACGCGCGAATCGCCGGTCCATTGAGATTGAATTGCGTGACCAGACGCTGGAGCTCACCGTTGAGTCGCGGGGCCGCTTCTTCGCCGACCGCTTGTTCCCATAGTTCGCGCTGCTCGTCCGCCGTCGGCTTGCGCGCATCGATCGAGAGCACCGTGCGGCGCAACGGACGCCAGCGATAGTTAGTGCTCAGCAAAAGCGGACTGCGCACTCGTTCGAGAAAACGCCGCACGACGGTTTCATTTCGCTTTTCACTCGCGTCAATTGATTCGGCGTCGACGTAGAGCGCGCTGGAGGTCAACGCTGCTTCGCGTTCCCAAAGGCGAATGAGACCTTCCATCTCACTCGTATTCGACGGAATCATTTCCGCACCGATCGCAAAGCAATGCAGACCGGCGCCCGCGCAACCGGCAGTCGCGATGTTCCGGCGCGTGAATTCATCGGCTCCGCAGATCTGCAACAGCGGCAACTCGGTGCCGGCTCTGGTCCACGCGAGACTGATCGTGCGTGCAACCTCTTGTTGGGATGCCGCTAACTCTTCGACGCTCGCGATCGGCTCGATCATTCCCACCAACCGCTCGTCGAGATGATGAAGGCCGGTCAGGTAATGAAGGATGCGTTCGTCGATTCGCAATTGAGTCAGCGTAAGCGACACGCCCGATTGATTGATCAATTCGATGAGTCGCCAACGGCGCAAGGGCGCACTCGGTGTGATTGCGCTCCAGTGCGGAGCCGGCAGTGCGGCCAGTGCCAGGCTGAATGTCGGCCACGGGCGCGCAGTATCTCCCGAAGCTTTCGCACACAACCCGGCGAATTGAGCGTCCAGTTCCATTCCCGCGCACAGCAGCAACACTGCACGCTCGAATGACGTGAGCCCGAAAGCGGCGCACAAGGCTTCGATCGCGGGCTGCGGCAACGACTCATCAACACTCGGTGCACCTGGTGTCTCGATCTGCTGCTCACCGCCACGGGCCGCGTGTCGCTGGAGTGCAACGCGCACTTCAGCCAGCGCCGCCGTCAGGTAGCGTTGATTCAGATCGATCCAATCTGCTTGCGTGGTTGGCATAGCACTAAATCTCAAACGTGATCGTGCGCGAGACTTGTCCGTTTACGTTGAGCGCGATGCGATGCGTGCCCGCATCGAGCAATCGTCCGAGCGTCAGAACGAATTGCGTTGGGTTTGCATTGGCGCCTCTTTGATAAGTGGCGCCGTCGAGAACCGCGCGCACGTCGCTGCCGTTCAGCCGCGCGCCGTCGATCGTCAGGCGATGAACGTTGTCGCCTTCAACGACTGTTGTGGAAACACCCACAGGACTGTCGAGTCGCGGAATCACTTCGAGTGTGCGCGAGTTACTGGCACTGTTTTGTGCGTCGCCGAGCACGAGACGTACTCGGTAGACACCGTTCGCGAGACCGGTCGGAATCGTGACCGATTGGTGCGTGTCAGTGCCGCCAGGATCGAACGCGGCCACGGTCGTTGCTGGTCCAGGTCCTTCAAACCTCACGGCCGCCGGCGGC
>DASTVU010000120.1:0-6924 GCA_035758935.1 Pyrinomonadaceae bacterium
AAGCGTGGCATGGACTATGAGGCCCAACAGCAATGGGATAAAGCCGCCCAGGAGTTTACGCTCGCGGTCGCGGCTGACCCGTCGAATATGGAGTATCAGCTCCATTTTCGCCGCGCGAGTTTCAATGCCTCGCAGACCTACATGCAGCAAGGGAGGTCGCTTGCGGAACGGGGGGACTTTGTTGGCGCCTACAATGCTTTCCGACAAGCCTACGGGTACGATCCGGTCAACGAACTCGCAGTGTCGGAAATGGAGCGCATGTTGCGACTCCAGGCCGTGAAGGAAGGGCGCTCGGTTCCTGGTAATGGATCAAGGAATGGCGAAACACTGTCAGAGGGCACGATCACGCCGGCCAGCGCTCAAGCGCAGGATCTCGCGACGCCTCGAGAACAGCAGCTTCGCGTGGTCGACGTCAAAGGTGATCTCAAACAACTCATTCGCAGTCTTGCAGAGCAGTTAAACCTCAACGTTATTTTCGACCGCCAGTCGTTTGCACAATCACGTCCTGTTGATATCAATTTGAAAGACGTGACGACGGCTCAGGCACTCGACTACCTGTTTCTTCAGGAAGGACTCTTTTTCCAGAAGCTCAGCCGCAGAACAATCCTCGTTGCGGATCAGGCACGTCGCCCGCAGTATCAACAACTCGTTCTGCGTACGTTCTACCTTTCAAACATGAAACCGGCTGATGCCCGCCAGCTCGTGCAGCAAGCGATTCCGCCGTCAGTTGGTCGTCCACAAACGATCGTTGTTCCTGATGATGCGACGAACAGTTTGACCGTGCGTGACACCGCAGAAAACGTCCGCCTGATTGGTGACCTGCTTCAGAGCATCGACAAGGATCGTGCTGAAGTGGTGATGGATGTCAGCATCTATGAAGTTTCGAAGAACGATTTTATGCAGCTTGGTAATCAGATTGGCGTGCCAGGCAGTAATGGCGGTCCGTTTAGCATAGGTAATTCACCCGGTTTCGCGCTGTTAACTGACAACGCAGTGACGAATGGGGGTCGCGGTGTAAATCTAGGAATAACTTCGCCAACAGCACTTGCAGCTGCTCTCATAATTCCGCCCTCAGTCTTGACCGCATTTCAAAGTAAGAACAATACGAAGTTGATCGCTTCAACCCAGGTACACGCTTTCAATGGTGAAGAGTCGACCGCTCGCATTGGTCAACGTGTGCCGGTGCAAACAGCTCAGGCGTATCCGTTCGGTATACAAACCGGAACGCCGCCGCCTAATTCCGTTACTGGTTTTCCGTCCGGCGGTTTCCCGGTCATCAACTATGAACCGACTGGTCTAACTCTGAAGTTCACGCCGCAAGTGTTTCCGAATCTCGACGTGCAGGTGAAGATGAACATCGAATCGAAAGATGTTCTCGGAGCGGCTTCGCCTACTCCAACGTTCACGGAACGATCAATCACCGGCACGGCGCGCGTGCAGAATAATCGGACCATGATGCTGGCCAGCGTTTCAACAAACGTTGATACGCGCGGAAGGCAAGGTTTGCCGTTTCTCGGCGGTTTACCCTACCTTGGACGTTTGTTCACTTCGCCGACTCGTGACAGTCGTCAGATCGATATCGTGATCTCAGTTACACCGCGCGTGCTTCGTGCTCCAGCAGTTACGCCGCGTGACGAAGAGATGCGACCGAGCGGCACGTTGCAGTCGCCGACCACGGGTTCTCTCGCAGAAATGATTCGTGAAGCGGATCGCGAAGATCAGATCGCAGCCGCACGTGCGCTGCCGACGAACGTAACGATGCAGCTTCCGGATGCGCCACTGGTTAAAGCGGCGGGTGAAACGGCGATGCAGAACACAACGCCGGCGAATCTGCCTCCTCCGGCAGGCACGTATGCTTTCGTTCCCGCACCTGGCGAGAAAAAGCCGGTGACTACGGCGAACACCAAACCGATGGAAGAGCTACCGTCGTTTGTGCCGGCTCCGAAGTCGCTGATTAGCGATCAGGCAGCCGCAAATGTCGCGACAGTAAATACTGGCGCGGGAACTCAGAATGCTGTTCTGACCTCAATGCCAAAAGCATCTGAGACGTCACTCGAACCGAAGACAAGCGCGACACGTGTTGCCCAACTCAGCCTGTTGCCAACAGGAGATGTGTTGAAGGTGGGCGAGAAGCGCCGTTATGCAGTTCACTTGAACTCTGATGTGCCGTTGAATCTTGCCTTACTTGCCTTGCGATTCGATCCAAGGGTCGTGAAGGTCCATGGACTAACGGCCGGAAGCATACTCCAAACTTCGGGCGAGACAGCGCCGCTATTCACACCTGTGATCGACTCGGCGGCAGGAACGTGCTTGATATCGATCTCGAGTCTCACTGGCAAGGCGTCGTTTAGAGGCTCCGGGCCACTATTGTTTATCGATATCGAAGCAATCGGTGAAGGTAATGCTTCGCTTGTCTTTGTAAAGGAGACGCTGCACCTTGTTGCTACCGACGCGCGTGATATCACGTCAGAGATAGTTCAAGGTATGGCGACAGTGAAGCAGCAGTAGATGTTTCTCGGCTTGGCAGAGGCACAAAAAGCACAAGTTTAGCGAACTATCATTGTGCTTTTTGTGCTTTTTTGCGACTTCAGGCGTGTAAAGGTTATGAAGCAAAAAGGCTTCTCATTAATCGAACTGGTGATCACGATCACCGTGCTGACCATCCTGACGCTCGGCGTATTGCCGCTGGTGAAGGTCTCGGTTAAGCGCCAGAAGGAGCAGCAACTGCGTGAGACTTTGCGCCAGATACGGATGGCTATAGACGAGTTTCATCGCGATACGATCGGTATGGTCTGTACTGGAGTTGCGATGACGCCGCAGCAACAGAGCCAGGCACAGCAGCAAAACACGTTCATCGATCCGCGCAGCAAAGTGGTGATCAGCGATTGCACGATCTTTGGTGTGGACAATCCGGATCATTATCCGCCGGATCTGGAGACACTCGTGAACGGTGTCAATGTCTTACCAAGAGGTTCGATGGGTGGTCGTGGACAGCAGGGAGTGGCTGCAACTGAAGTCGGCCAGTTGTCCACTAAACAAAAGGTCTACTTGCGAGGAATGCCTATCGATCCGATGACGGGGAAAGCAGATTGGGAGTTTCGCTCATCGTACGACGCCTCTGACGCCGGCTCCTGGGGCGGTGAAAATGTTTTTGATGTGCGCTCGAAGTCGAAAGACACGGCGTTGAATGGGGAGAATTACAGTGATTGGTAAGAGACAGGCAGGATTTACGTTGCTGGAGTTGATGATCGTCATTTCGATCATCATTATTCTCGCATCCATCACCTTGCCGCAATATATGAAGACGATCATGCACACGCGTGAGACCGTGCTAAGAGACGATCTGCGCAAGATGCGTTCGTTGATCGATCAGTTTGCAGCAGACAAGGGACGCTTGCCTCAATCACTCGACGATCTCGTCAGTGAGGGCTACATGCGCGAAGTCCCGATCGACCCATTCACGGGACAGAAAGATTGGGCCATCACGACCGGCGAAGACCCAAATTCGGCCGAGGGCGAGCAGGGCATGACTGACGTCCACAGCGCATCAGCAGAAGTCTCGACCGAAGGCACACCGTATAGTGAGTGGTAAAGATTTCCGATTGCCAATTGCCGATTGCCAATTGGCGTTGGGTAACCCGCTAAATCGGCAATCGGCAATTGGCAATCGGAAATAAGAGACAGTGCCTAACCTGCTATCAAGACTAATAGACCCCTGGTATCCCGCCACCGCCATCGGATTGGAAAAGGGAGTTGCTTCGGTAGTTCAACTCGAACGCGTCAAGGGTTCGACTTGCAAACTGCGCCGCGCTGCCACTTTCAATATCGATGAGGCACTCATTCGACCGAGCTTTGACGAACCAAACATCGAGAATCGAGCTCAACTCGCAGCGGTGTTGAAAGATCTGGCAGCGAGTGCCGGACTGCTGCGTCAGAAGCGCTGGTCACTCTCGTTGCCTGAAGCGACCGCACGAACGCTCGTCCTGACCATCGAGAGCCAGTTGCAATCAGGATCTGAGCTTCAGGATGTACTGAAGTGGAAGATTGAACGCGGTTTTAGTGCTTCGATGGATGAGCTCTCCATTTCCAAAGAGCGCCTTCAGAAAGATGCACAGGGGCGGGATCGTTATCTTGTCATCGCAATCAAGAAAGCGATTCTTGCCGAATACGAGGCGGTCCTTGAAGCGCTGGATTGGCGCGCCGGGTTGATCCTGCCTCGGCATCTGGGTGAAGCGCAGTGGTTGACGCGCAATGGCGCGGTTGGCGATTCATTGTTGGTGAGTGGTTCGAGTAACGGGTTCACTGGCGTTATCTTTCGCGACAAGCACCTGCTGTTTGTTCGCACAGTCGAGTGTGCCGAAGACGAGTTTGAGGACGAGTTTTACCGGTTGCTGTTGTTCTATCGAGATCGCAGCACTCCTGAGACAGGCGAGAGCCCGGGGTTGAGGCGGCTGATGATTATCGGCGAGAGCATCACGAAACAGCGCGCCGGGGAAATCGTCAACGAAACCACGGGCGGGGACCTGCGACCGCTACAGGCTGAAGACCTCGGATTACAACTACCCAACCGGGACTTCAGTTTCGACTCTATCGCCGCCCCAGCGGGTTTAGCCACACTGTCCTGGTAGCCACAAAAAGGCACTGAAATTTTGGCCGCAAAACGGCACAAAAAGCACAAAAGATCTAAATCAGGAATCGCTCATCTTTTTTGTAGTTTTTGTGCCTTTTTGTGGCTGACTTAATTGAAACAATTTCTGTGGCCGCACGTAACAACCCTGTATTATGAATCTTGCAGCCTCCTCCGTTTCCCGTGCTTTTTCGCGAGATTTGACCGCGGCCAACGACCGCGATCTCGTGGCCACTGCTATCAGCGGCGTCGAAGGAAGTTTTGAAGAGCTGGTCCGGCGCTACCAGCGCCCCATCTCAGCCTACGTCTACCGCATGGTCGGCAACTACGAATCAGCCCTCGACCTGACCCAGGAAATCTTCATCAAGGTTTACAGCTCGCTCAGCCGCTATCGCTCCGAATTCAAATTCTCTACCTGGATCTACAAGATTGCGCACAATGCAGCCGTCGATCATCTGCGACGGACCACGACTCGCGAACAGTCGCTCGTGGTGGGACCGGAGGGCGATCAATTTGATCTACCCCTCGAAAGCGGCCGTTTGAGTCCTGAACAGGAAAGTGAACGCAAAGAACGACGAGGCGAGATTGAGTCAGTGGTCAGAACACTCCCCTCCAACTATCGTGAGTTGATTATCCTCCGTCACTCACAGGATCTCAGCTACGAGGAGATTGTTGAAGTAACGGGCTTGCCGCTCGGCACGGTCAAGAACCGGCTGTTTCGTGCACGCGAGATGATGCGACAGCAGTTTGTTGAAAAAGGAATTACCGGCATTTAATGACTAACGGTCAGGAAAAGATCTGCGAACGAAATCTGTTTGCCGCCTACGTCGATGGCGAATTGGATACAGATCTCACCCTCCTCTTTGAAGATCATCTTGAAAGCTGTGCCGAGTGTCGCGCCGAGTTGAGAGCGCATCGGCTTTTTGTTTGCGAACTGGATGCGGCAATGTTGGAAAGCGCTGACATTCCAGTGCCTGATGATTTTTCGCGAATGGTGGCGGCACGCGCGGCGAGCGATATGAGAGGCGTGCGCACGCGTTCGGAAAATCGGAAGGCCTTGACCATTTGCGCGGTCCTCGCATTCGTTGGGTTTGCACTCCTCGGCGCGGCGGCGCGCAACAGTGTGTTCATGGTTGCCGAGAGATTTGTTGCTACTGTTTTCGGCTTAGTCAGCTTCGTAGCGACTACTGCGTATGACGCAGTGGCTGGATTCGCGGTAGTTTTTAGAGTGCTCAGCAAAAAAGTCATCATCGAATCCGGTTCACTGGGTCCGCTTGTGGTCGTGCTCGCTCTCGCCATCCTGATTCTCTCGCGTTTGATCACAAATTATCATCGCACGAGAGCAACCGAATAGGAGGTTGCCTCGGACAATGGTCACTTACGTCACACTAGCCAGATCTCAACACTCCCTCAATAAACTCGACCTGAACCGCCTCATCGCGCTGCTCCTGTGGGTACTTGTCCTCGTGGGTGCTGCCAGCGCGCAAGGCGCAAAAGAAAAAGAGACGCTCGTAATATCAGGCGCTAACGAAGGTCCTGTGGTCGGGTTAGGGAAGTCTGTCAGGATCACTGGCAGTGCTCAGGAAGCGGTGTCGCTTGGCGGCGACGTGATCGTTGAAGGCGTGGTTGACGGCGACGTGGCTGCAGTCGGCGGTTCGGTAATTCAAAAGGCCGGCGCACGTATTGGTGGCGATGTGATGGTCATTGGCGGGAGTTATCGATCGGAAGACCCGCATCCTAATCGCAATCCCAATGCGATGACGATGATGTACGCGGGGTACGAACAGGAATTGAGCAACATGATGAATAATCCATCGGGGATCTTCAGTCCTCGTTGGACCTCAACGTATCTCGGAACGAGATTGCTCGTCGTGCTGTTCTGGTTCCTCGTGTCGCTCGGATTGACCCTCGTAATGCCGAATACGATTAGTCGTGGTGTCGCACGACTTCAGTTAACCAGTATGCGCGTCGCCGCGATTGGTCTCATTGGGCTCGTGGTGCTGTTAGGCGTACCGCTGCTGTGCCTCTGGATCATGCCGCAGCCGATACAGGTAATGGTTGGACTGCTTGCTTTACTGCTACTGCTTATCTCCGGAGTGTTTGGCCGGGTCATTCTTTATGCCGCCACCGGGCGCTGGTTACAGAGAAAATACCTTGCGATCGGTAAGAATTCCGAGGCTGTGGCGTTATTACTTGGGACAAGTTTTTGGGTACTCTTAACCTCGCTCCCCTACGTGTGGCCGTTTATCGCTTTCTTTATGCTGATTATCAGCTTTGGGCTGGCGCTGACGGCCCGG
>DASTVU010000121.1:0-5938 GCA_035758935.1 Pyrinomonadaceae bacterium
GTTACGGCTATAGCAAACAAGAAGAAGCTGCGCGGTTTTCGCATTACCGATGCGGAGGGCTACGCTACCGATTTCTATATCGATGCGACGAACGGTCGCGTGATGGAGTTTTTCCTGACTTACAACGGGTTTACTTTCGGAACCGCAAACAGCAAGTTCAAGGAAGTCGAGGGCGTGCTAATCCCATTCAGCTTCTCACAACGCTTCGAGATGCCGCAGGGGCCATTCTTCGCGGAGTACAGTGTGAAGGAAGTGAAGCTCAACCAGGCGTTGGGCGACGACGCTTTCGCGATCCCGCGCTAAGTATTAGACACAGATAAACGCGGATTGAGAACGGATTATCCGTCATCAATCCGCGTTTATCTGTGTTCCTAAACACTCATTATCTCTTGTTCTTTGCTCTTCGTCAGTTCGTCGATCTTGTTGATGAAGGTGTCGGTATGTTTTTGGGTTTCTTCGAGGGCGGCGCGTTCGGAATCTTCGGAGATGAGTTTGTCCTTGAGCATCTTCTTCAGACGATCGTTGCCCTCGCGGCGCGCCTGGCGGACTGCTGTGCGGTGATCTTCGGCAACATCGTGCACTTGCTTGGCAAGTTGTCTGCGGCGTTCCTCTGTCAGCGGTGGAATAGGAATTCGTACAAGTTTGCCGTCATTTGAAGGATTCAGACCAAGGTCTGCGGCGCGGATGGCCTTTTCGATAGCGCCAATCTGAGTTTGATCCCATGGCTGCACGGTGAGCATCTGCGGTTCCGGTGCGTGAACCGACGCCATCTGATTGAGCGGTGTCATCGTGCCGTAGTAATCAACTAATACTGTATCCAAAAGACTGACGGCGGCGCGACCCGTGCGAACAGTCCCGAGTTTGCGTTTGAAGTCTTCGATCACTGCTTCCATTCGTACGCGTACTTCCTTGATTACGTCTCTTTCACTCATCTCGCTAACTCCGCTTAAGTGATTAGTTAACCAACCTTGGTTCCCACGCCGCGCTCGCCTGTGACCACGCGTGTGATGTTTCCTGCTTCGCGCATGTTGAAGACAATGATAGGCAGGTTGTTATCCATGCACAAAGAGATAGCAGAAGCATCCATCACCCTGAGCTGTCGCTCGAGAACCTGCCGGTAGCTGATCTCGTTGAAGAGTTCCGCTGTTGCATCCGTCATCGGGTCGGCGGAATAGACGCCGTCCACCTTGGTCGCCTTCATAATGACGTCGGCCTTGATCTCGAGGGCACGAAGTGCGGCGGCCGAGTCAGTAGTGAAATACGGATTCCCGGTGCCTGCCGCAAAGATAACAACGCGTTCTTTCTCGAGATGTCTGATGGCGCGGCGACGGATAAACGGTTCGGCCAACTGCGGGATGTCAATTGCCGACATGACACGTGTCTGGACCTCGACCTTTTCGAGCGCGTCCTGCAAAACGACGGCATTCATCACCGTTGCCAGCATCCCGATGTAGTCTGCCGACGAGCGGTCCATGTTGCCGGCGCTTTTGGAAACGCCGCGAAAGATATTGCCGCCACCGACGACGACCGCGATTTGCACGCCGAGTTTGTGGACCGCTTTAAGCTCTTCGGCAACACTTCGCGCGACGTTGACGTCGATGCCGTAATTCTGTTCGCCCATCAAGGCTTCGCCGGAGATCTTTAGCAGCACGCGGCGATAGCACAAGCTGGACTTATCGGTATTCATTGAATATGTCGTAGAGGACCAAAAGACCTATTTCAGCATCGAGGCCACTTCACCACCAAAATCATCAGTACGGCGTTCGAGGCCTTCGCCCATCTTGTAGCGTGTGAATCTTCGGACCGCAATACGTTCGCCGGTCTTGGCGACTTTTTCAGTGACAAGCTCGCCGACAGTCTTCTCAGGCGCTTTCACAAACGGCTGGTCGACCAGCACCGACTCTTCATAAAACTTATTCAAGCGGCCCTCGACGATCTTATCGATCACCTGGTCTGGCTTGTTTGCCATCTTTGGATCATTCTTCGCCTGCGCCCGCGCGATCTCGCGCTCTTTGTCGAGCACGCTGGCAGGAATCTCTTCGCGTGTAACATACCGCGGCTCGGCGGCAGCGATGTGCATCGCGATATCTTTGACGAGTTGCTGAAACTCTTCGCCACGCGCGACAAAGTCAGTTTCGCAATTCAACTCGACCAGCACGCCGACCTTTCCGCCCATGTGAATGTAGGAACCGACAATCCCTTCGGCTGCGATCCGGCCCTCACGTTTCTTGGCGGACGCGAGCCCACGCTCACGCAGAATATTGATCGCTTTCTCTTCGTTGCCCTCTGCTTCAACGAGTGCATTCTTGCACTCCATCATTCCTGCTCCGGTTTTCTCCCGAAGCTGCTTCACTGCTGCTGCTGTAATGTCAGCCATGATTACCAATTTCTCCGAGTACTATAAGATTGTTTGTTTTCAATGAAAAACGCAGCCCTGCGGATCGTCCGCTCGAAGGCTGCGCTCATCGATGAGTAAGGATTACCGCTTAGCTCGCCGCCACGACAGATTCAGTGCTTTCATCAGGCGCGCTCTGAGTTTCCGCGGCCTCTGCGCCCTGTGATGTCATGGATGCCGATTGCGCCTCCCCGCCACTAACGCCGCCGTTATCGTCGTCATCAGCTTCAAGCTCAGCGGCGATTATGTCACCTGCCGCGCCTGTGGAGGCTTCGCCTTCAGCTGATTCTTCCGCCGGTTCCGTAGAGACAACGCCACCCTCGGTTGCGATCTGATTACCTTCGACAATCGCGTCGGCGATACGCGAAGCGAACAGCCGGACGGCGCGCAAGGCGTCGTCGTTTCCGGGGATTACGTAATCGATTCCCTCAGGCGAACAATTTGTATCGACTACGGCTACAATCGGAATGCCAAGTCGATTTGCTTCAGCGACTGCGATCTCTTCTTTCTTGACGTCGATAATAAAGATGGCATCGGGAAGGCGAGTCATTGACTTGATACCTGAAAGGTTCTTGTTCAAACTCTCGCGCTCGCGATCGAGTTTGATGCGCTCCTTCTTGGTCATCTTCTCGTAGCGACCGTCAGTCTGCATGCTTTCGAGATCCTTGAGTCGTTTGATTGACTTCTGGACCGTCTGAAAGTTAGTGAGCAAACCACCAAGCCATCTTTGATTGACGTAATACTGTCCGCACTTTTCCGACTCTTCACGAATGGCATCCTGTGCCTGTCGCTTGGTGCCGACAAAGAGAACTGTTTTGCCTTTGTCTTCAGCGATGAGGTTGGTGACGAAGGCGATCGCCTCGCGAAACATTCGCTGAGTTTTCTGTAGATCGATGATGTAAATGCCATTGCGCTCGCCAAAGATGTATTCTTTCATCTTTGGATTCCAGCGCCGTACCTGGTGGCCGAAGTGAACACCGGCCTCCAGCAATTCTTTCATGGTAACCGAAACCAAACTAAAGTCTCCTTCTCGCTAATTGGTTTAATGTACTCACCGCAGCCTCTCGACTTCTTAGCGTAAGCAACCAATCGTGCCGCGGCAATGGAATAGGTCGTTATCGCTTCGAAAACTGGAATCGTTTCCGAGCACCCTTTTGTCCGTACTTTTTGCGTTCCTTGATTCTCGGATCGCGCGTTACAAGACCGGCATGTTTGAGAGCCGGACGAAGGTCCGCATTGTATTCGAGCAACGCTCGAGTGATGCCGTGTCTGATCGCTCCGGCCTGGCCCGCTGGACCGCCGCCAGCAACGTTGATAACCAAATCAAACTTGTTCGTGGTTTCAGTCAGTTGCAGGGGCTGACGGATGATCATTCGCAACGTTTCGTTGGGAAAGTATCGATCGAAGGGTTTATGGTTAACCTTGACTTCGCCCGCGCCGGGTCGCAAATAAACTCGGGCCGTTGCCGATTTGCGCCGTCCCGTTCCGTAATACTGAATATCAGCCACAGTTATCTTCCTTTATCTTCGGTAAATCTTATTTTGAGTTGGTTTTGTGAGTCAGGTCGAAGGCTTGCGGGCGCTGGGCTGAGTGCGGGTGCTCGGCATCGGCGTAAACTTTAAGCTTCTTCGCCATCGCCTTGCCGAGCTTGTTCTTCGGCAGCATGCCCTTAACGGCGAGCTCAATGACTCGCTCAGGGCGCTTGGCAATCATCTCCTTTGCGGTGACGGTTCTCAGACCTCCCGGATAAAGAGTGTGATGACGATAAAGTTTCTGCTCAACCTTGTTCCCCTTCAGTACCGCTTTCCGTGCATTGATCACAACGACGTGATCGCCAGTATCGAGAAACGGAGTCCACTGCGGGTTACGCTTGCCTGTCAGAATTGAAGCAACCTCAGAAGCCAGATGCCCGACGGTTTGACCGCTCGCATCCACCACGTACCATTTTCGTCTTCCAGCGAGTTCCTTCCCGCTGGGGAAGTATGTTGACATAGTTAACTATCTCTGTTTACAGCGAATAAAACGCGAACGGTAAGAATACCGAACGGCCCAAAATATTGTCAACCCGAGAAGGCAGATCCACAGATTACGCAGATTCAACTATTCAGTTAAAACAACCTGCGTAATCTGTGGATAAGGACCGTATAAAAAGGCCCTTCGGGATCCCGAAGGGCCTCGCTACTTAAGTTACCACAACAGGCTATGGCTTGTCGGGTGTTTTGGTAGTCCCGGTGTCGTTTCTCTTCAGTTTCGGTGGCGCCTCGGTCGACTTCTGCTCGCCATCAGGCGTTGTTGTAGTCGTGCTGTCGTCCGGTGTCGGCTGGCGACGTTTCAGGGTCGGCCTGCCGGGTGCTCCACTATCATCACCAGCGGCGATTGCTCCAGCCGTCGATGCGCGTGCGTTTGAAAGTCTCAGGAGCCGGTTCTTCACTCGCTGAAATTCGGAACTGCTAATCACATACTCTTCGTGCTCCGGAAATCTTGCTGCCAGGGCGAGTGCCGAGGCTCTGCGATCCGGCGGAGCCGGGTGAGTCGAAAATGCACGAGCGATGAAGCCGGGTTTCTTCTTGTTCTTGGCTTCCAGCTTCTCAAACATCGTTGCCATTGCGCCCGGGTCGTAACCCGCTGCATACATGTACTGAACACCCAGTTTGTCTGCTTCTTCTTCGGCGCCGCGGCTAAACTTCATGAAGATTCCGAGCAGGCCGATGCCGGCGGTGTTCTGATAAATCATTCCCGGGATGCCACCCAGAAATATCGAACCACCGAGTGCTGCATACTCGAGCAGGCTGGCCTTGGTCTGGTTCTCGACCGCATGCCGGGCTGCCACGTGTGCGATCTCGTGAGCCATCACGCCTGCGAGTTCAGCTTCGTTGTCGGCCGCCAGGAGCAGGCCTTTATTTACGTAGAAGAAACCACCGGGCAATGCAAACGCGTTCACTTCATCCGAATCGATGACTTTGATAGTGAAGGGAACCTTGGCGTCGGAGTGAAGCACGATATTCTGGCCGACCCGATTCACATACTCGGTAATCAGCGGGTCATCAACAAACTTCGCCTGGCGGTCGACTTCTGCTGCCGCCTCTCGTCCCATGCGGACTTCCTTCTCCGTGGAACCGCTCATCTTGGCAATCAAACCGGAATTGATGTTCCGCTTGCCAATCATGTTTGGATCTTCTTTGGTTGAGAGCGGCTTGTCAGATTTGACGACAGTAGCTGCCGGAGCTGCTTTCTGTTCGGCTGCTTTCGAGTCGGCCTTCTGTCCTGTCTGAGTCTGTTTTTGATCCGTTTGGGTCTGGCTGGTCTTTTGAGCCTGGTCCGCCGTTTTAGTATCCGGCGTTTGCGCTAATGCAGCCACCGAGCTCACCAGTAACGATGCGGTTAAAACGAAAGCACTCGTGGCGCGGGAGAAGTTATTCATCTCAAAAAACCTCCAAAGTAATCGATGACCTGAGGGTAGGGGATCAGCCGTTCAGTTTTCGCTAAATCCAGACGCGCAGTCTATGATGCTCAGGTTTGGTAACTTGGTTGTGTCGCCCGTTT
>DASTVU010000122.1:0-4244 GCA_035758935.1 Pyrinomonadaceae bacterium
TTTCTTACCGGGACGCACGATTCAGTTTCGGTCTTCAGCCTCGACGCGGAGTTTGAACCGTACGAGACAGACACACTCAACAGTGCGCCTTGTCGAGTGCGACACGTCTGCGACTACTTTCAGAACTACACGCATCCGTCCGAAAGTCTCGCCGTGATTGTGTTGGGAATTGAAATACTGGGCGACTTCGATCCGTTGTGTGCGCTGTTGAGTAATGCTGACGTCGCAGTTGTCGAGGTTCCCATCGATCACACGCCGAGCGTCGAGTGTCTCGGAGCGATCTTGCAGCGCACGAATCTCCGCGTCGCCGTCCAAATAAATCTCGATTTTTCACCTAACGAAGCCATCATCGGCGACGAGGTCGCCAAAACGAACATGAACGTCCCTTTCTGGAGGCGCAACGTCTACGTCCTTCGCCAGGCAGGATCTTTTTGAGCGAAACGCCGGCAGACCGACATTGGTCTACGGGTCTTCGCTAACCACTCTACTTTCGCCGAGACTTTCTGTAGCAGCCTGGATCGCGGAGCCGTAAAGTACATTCGAAGCGAATACCGCCGCGACAAACTGGGCCACTTGCACAAACCTAAACATGTTGAAGGCTTGCTCAATGGCATTCGTATTTGCACGAATCAGACATTCCATGCCGACGCCGATGAAGACCGTAAGTCCCCATCCAGCCAGCACGCCAAAACCGATCGCTTGCCAGCGCAGGAATGTTGACGCGCGAGACGGCGACAGATAATGGTGCATGAGCAGCGACGCTACGATCGACAGTACTACGTGCCACACGACGACAGGAACCCACCATAGATCCTCGATAGTGTCGTACCTCGTTGCGTAGCTGCTGAATTCTCTAAACCTCAAGTAGTCGTAATACGCTACAATGCGTGCACCGAGTAGAAACACGCTGACGGAAAACAGTCCGGAGCAAGCGCCCGCCATCGCTACTCTCAAATCTTTGCGTAGCTTACCCATGTAAGTGTCCTTTCAAACGTCAATGTGAGTGTTTTAGACGCCTGAAGACGAGATAAGTTCCGCGAAGGACTCAGTCTCTTATAAACCTGAGGAACGAATTGGAGGCTTTTTGACATAACAGTTGAGAAAGGTTTTGTTGAAATAGTGAACTGTCCAGCGCTACATCACCGATGGTGTACAGATCGAAACTGGACTCCTCACATTATCACTGGTTAGACGCTCCCTCTCTCGCCAACCATAGGCGTAGGCCTTGTGGCTCTTAATAACCCACTATTAGGTCTTTTGGCGTGCGGTGGACAAAATGATTATTAGGAGTATCAGAGCAATGGCCGATTAAATTCCTACAAACCAACATCCTCTGTGCCAGCCAAGTTGATTCATTGGGCATCCACGCTCAAACTAACGCACCAATCCTTCGACTTCGAAGACGGGGAGGACCATCCAGCAAGGAGACAACGATGAGTACAAAGAAAAAATCCTCGAAGGCAAGGAAAACAAAAAAAGCTGCCGGTACAAAAGCCAAAAGTACCGGAGCAAAGGCTGACGGAATCCCTCAGCCATCTGGCTTAGAGTCAATCGCCGAGGAATCTATACCCAGGATTCAAGACCGAGATGTTAGTCGGGATCAATCTTCAGGTCGGCCACGAAAACTTCGCGGTGACTGGGATTTACCGACGACGTCAGCGGGAGCAGCCGACTCTGCCCAGGATACGATCGTGCCCGCCGTGCGGGCGTTTCTTAAAGCTAATGCCGATCAAACCGGCTTGAGAGCCGACGAAAACAGCCTCCAGGTCGTACAGGAAGTCACCACTCCGATTAACCGCGTCGTGCACTTTCAACAGATGCACGAGGGCATTCCTGTCCTCGACACTTCAATCGTGGTTCAAGTTGACGATGCGAACCGTATCAGGCAAGTAGACCTCGGAAACGCGAGCCCGACCGTCGCGGAGAACATTGGCGACGACCGCAAGAAGACCGCTAAGCAGGCGCTCGAAGCAGCTACACAGGCAGTCGGGGCGGCCACTTTGCGACAGCCTGTAAAAGACCCGACGGAGGTTTTTTTCCCGACCGATGCCGGCCTTAAGTTAGCTTACGAAGTGCTGATTCTAACGAGGGAGCCGTTTCACGATTGGCGCGTGATTGTCGACGCGTTTTCAGGTCAGATTCTTGAGCAGAAGGATTTGCTGTTTAACGTTGACGGACAAGGATTTGTTTTCGATCCGAATCCTGTGGTCACGGCCAACAATAATACCTTCCGTGATCCGACGGCGACCGTCGCCACTTGTGGGTTTGCTGGAACTCCGATCGCGACCATTGACGGCCAGCAAGTGACGCGCACGTTGAAGGGTCTCACTTTCTCGGGCGGCGTGCATAAACTCGAAGGCCCCTTCGTCAAGATGCGTAACTTCGGCGCGCCCAACATTGCGCCGCCAACGGAAGTCGGCGCTAACAACTTCAAATACTCAAGTGGTGATAACCGCTTCGAGGCCGTGAATTGCTATTACCACGTGGACACTACTCAGCGATATATCCAGAGTTTAGGAATCACGACCGCCCACAACAAGGTCATCGAGTGTGACGCTCATGACGGCGTCGGAGGTGGCGCCTTCTTCTCTCCGGGTGATGGAGGACTCCACTTCGGCGACTCCGGATCGTGCAAACCGAATCGGGCCTCGGATGGCGACGTTATGCTCCATGAGTACGGTCATGCCATTCAGAACAACCAGGTGCCGGGATGGGGCGGAACTAATCCAGTCACAGGCCGGGCAGAAACTCGGGCGATGGGCGAAGGCTTTGGCGACATCCTGGCCTGCGTTGCGCTTGCGGAGCGTGGTGGCGGATTCCAGCGAGCATTTTTCGAAGACTGGATCTTTGGCAGTACCGCACTAAAGTGTTTGCGTCGTGTCGACGGAACGAAGGTTTATCCAACTGATTGGCAAAACCAGGAACACGCCGACGGTGAAATATGGTCCGCAGCTTTGTGGAACATCTACCGAACCATCGGTGGTGATTCGCTGAATGCGGCGACACGTACAGCTGCTGCCAATGCGCTGCTGAAGACGGTGATTCTCAGCCATCATTCCGTCGCTGCTAACGCAACCATGCCTGACGGGGCTGAGGCTGTGATGAACACTAACGCGTCATTGCCTGAGTTTAGAGGCAAGCACCTGATGCAGATGCTCGATAGCTTCCATGCTCGCGGCATCCTGCGTTCTTCCGCCGGCGTTGATCTGTGGATTAGGGATGACCCGAGCCACACTGGAGCCAACGTTTTCGGCGGTCCGTTCTGGAATTCGCCTGACCTGTGGATCAGAAATGCCAACGACAACGGCACCACCCACCAAACTCCTGAGTTTGGCCAGGACAATTGGTTCTACGCGCGGGTCCGCAATCGCGGCACACAGACGGCCAGAGCCTTTGTCGTCACGTTCAACGTCAAACCGTGGGCGGGTACAGAGTTCGTCTATCCTGGCGACTGGATTCCATTCGTCAGCGCCGCTGTCGGCTACAATCTGGCTCCCGGTGCATCCACCATCGTGAAGGCCAGATGGCCCAAAGCGAGGGTTCCGCCTGTGGGAACTCACGCGTGCTGGCTGGCTTCCGCCTACACGCCTGTTGACCCCATTCCGAGTGGCAGACACGTTTGGGAGTACAACAATCTGGCGCAGAAGAATATGGCCATTGTGAACGCCATCCCCGGCGACACGCTCACTTTTGCTTTCCAGGTTGGCAGCCAGTTTCTACAACGGGCTGAAAGGTTCACGCTCGAGGTCAAACGTGCTTCGGCATTCAGCACTCTACCCATCTCCCTCTTCAGCAAGGACCCGAAGGTGTTCGCACCTCTGAGGGCTGATGCCGGAGATTTCGAAGAAAATGGAGCAGCCGCAGCGCCCGTCGCACCATCGCCGACTATCCGTTTTCTCGACTCGGCACGCGTGGAGATCAAACAGGGAACAGCAAGAGCGGTGCGCTTGAACCTCGGACGTGGTTCGACTTTGGACCTCGAAACCGCGCTCGAAGAACAAGGAACCGCCGAGCTCGATTTTGGCGAAGAGATGCTTGAGGCGAAGCCCGTGACTGATCAGGCAGGTATTTCGACCGTCGCGATCGCTCCGGGACTCCTTGGACGTCTTCCTATCAGCCTCCTGGCAAGGACTCCAGTGGAAATGGGAATGAAATTTCAGGTCCCGGCCAGCACCAAGGCTGGAGACGTGATTGATTTGGATGTTGTCCAGAGAGACTCGAAAGGCAACGTAATTGGTGGTGTT